>NZ_JBQHWJ010000002.1:0-113631 GCF_052064035.1 Bulleidia sp. HCP3S3_C9
CAAGAAAAGAATGCATCAGATCACAGATTTCTTCCGTATTGCTGACATGAAGAAAGATGATCTTTTCATTTATTCTATTTCTTGAATTCACCATTTTGCTAATATAGCCTATTCTTTTGATGAATTCATCAAAAATGTAATGGCTTTCACGATATTTTCAAAAACTTTGGTAGCTAGAAAGCGTTTTATGGACTATACTTATTGACATTAAGAAGGGGATTAAATATGGAAAAGAAAAGTTTATTTTCAACAAAGACAATGGTAGCTACAGCATTAGGTGCTGCTCTATTCTTTGTCCTATTCGCTTATGTAAAGATTCCTAGCCCAATTCCAGAAACAAACTTCCAGTTGGCTTATGGTGTCTCTGCATTCTTTGGATGCTTGTTTGGTCCAGTTGCTTCATGCTTGATTGCTGCAATTGGTCATACACTCAACGACTTTATCTTCTATGGTTCACCATGGTGGAGCTGGGTTGTAGCATCTGCAGTATCCGGACTTGTTGCTGGTTTTGCATATTACTACACAAAGCTTGATGAAGGTGAATTCAACAAAAAGACTATCCTGGCAATTATCGTTATCAACGTGATTGGAAATGCCATTGCATGGGTGCTTGTAGCTCCATGCTTAGATATTGTTATCTATGCTGAACCTGTAAAGAAAGTATTCCTGCAGGGTTTAATGAGCTTCGCTGCGGATGGAATTTCTTCTATCGTCGTATGCCTGCTGTTAGCTGCAGCATATTCTAAAACACGTACTAAAACTGGTTCTTTGGATCAAGAATAATACGAACAGGAACCTGCTATTGATCAGCAGGTTTTTTATATTTTTGAGGACTTTTTAAATGAAAACAATGATTGAATTTAAAGATTTTTCTTTTCAATACAAATCACAAAAAAAGCCAACACTGCATCATATCAATCTTGAAATCAAAGAAGGTGAAAAGGTATTGATCGTTGGTCCAAGCGGCAGTGGGAAATCTACACTTGGTCATTGCATTAATGGACTGATTCCATTTGCCTATCCTGGAAAAAAAGAAGGCAAGCTGTTCATTGAAGAAAATGACAGTGAAAAGCTCGATATCTTTTCCTCCAGCAAGCTTGTTGGTACAGTCATGCAGGATGCAGACTCTCAATTTGTTGGACTCAATGTCGGTGAAGATATTGCTTTCTCTTTAGAAAACAATGCCGTTGAAACAGACAAGATGCATGAAATCGTTAAAAAGGTGGCTAATCTTGTCGGTATGGGTGAGTTTCTCGAACAGTCACCACTTGAATTATCAGGAGGGCAGAAGCAGGATGTCTGTATGGCTGGTGTTATGGTTGATGAAGCACCAATCTTATTGTTTGATGAACCGCTTGCCAATCTAGATCCTGCAACTGGAAAACTTGTGATTGAATTGATTGATGAAATCAATAAAACACAGAACAAAACAATTATTATTATTGAACATCGATTAGAAGATGTACTGCATCGTCCTGTGGATCGTATTGTACTTGTTAACAATGGTGAAATTCTTGCTGACTGCAAGCCAGAAGAATTATTTGCGACAACATTGCTGGAAGATAATGGAATTCGTCTGCCATTGTATGTGCAGGCAATGAAGTATGCTGATGTTGATCTAAGCAAAGTAAAAAATCTTGCAGATGATACTGATTATGATTTACAGGATCAAAAAGACAAACTCGTTCACTGGTACAACACAAATAAAACAGATGTAAAGAAAAAAGAATCTGCGCCATTACTGACCATCAAAGATCTATGCTTCTCTTATGATGGCATCAAGCCAATCCTGGACCACGTCTCTCTAGATGTTCACCAGGGTGAAATGATTTCTGTAGTCGGTAAGAACGGTGCTGGTAAATCTACACTTTGTAAATGTATCTGTGCCTTTGAAAAAGCAGATGCAGGTACATTGACATTTGAAAACACAGATATGAATGATCTATCTGTCAAAGAAAGAGCAGATCGTATTGGATTTGTATTGCAGAATCCAAACCAGATGATCTGTAATACAATGATTTTTGATGAAGCCGCAATGGGTCTTAGAAACCGTGGCATCAGTGAAGATAAAATCAAAGAAAAAGTTGAAAATACATTAAAGATCTGTGGTCTGTATCCATTTAGAAACTGGCCAATATCTGCACTCAGCTATGGTCAGAAAAAGCGTGTGACAATTGCTTCTATTCTTGCATTAGAACCAAAGATGATCATTCTTGATGAACCAACTGCTGGACAAGACTATCGCAGATATTCAGAAATCATGGAATTCTTGAAGAGTCTGAATGAAATGGGTATCGCAATTGTTATGATCACACATGATATGCACTTGATGCTGGAATATACAACGAGAAGTGTTGTATTAACAGGCGGTAAGAAGATTGCTGATGCTACGCCTAGTGAAGTCCTTGGCAATGAAGCACTCATTGAACGTGCAAATCTAAAAAAGACAAGTTTATCAACACTTGCTGCAAAAGCAGGCATTGAAGACCGTATCGCATTTATTGATACGTTTATCCAACATGAAAGGGGACATCAGATATGAAAATTAAAATGTTTTCCTATTCACAGCTAGATACATTCATTCATCGTTTATCTGGTTTGACAAAACTGATCAGTTTCCTGTTTCTATCCTTTGCGGTCATGTTGACATATGACTACCGCATTATGTTATTGACACTTGTCATTTCAATGATTGCTTTTAAAGTTGCAAAAATACAATTGAAGCAAATCAAGATCGTACTGCTTTATGTACTATTCTTCTTAGTCATGAACATTGTACTCACATATGTTCTAGAACCAGACTTTGGAACAGAAGTCTATGGAACACGTACAATTCTATTTCAGTTCAATTCCTACTTCATTATCACAAAAGAAACAATGTTCTATCTGGCAGTCAAAACATTAAAATACTTTTCTATGATTCCTCTTGGCTTGATCTTTATCTTCACAACAAATCCAAGTGAATTTGCATCCTCTTTAAACCATATTGGTGTTCCATACAAAGTATGTACAACACTTTCCTTGACACTGCGTTACTTCCCAGATATTATTCGTGACTATACAAATATCTCTTTAGCCCAGCAGGCACGTGGTATTGAATTGAGTAAAAAAGAAAAATTCTCCAAGAGATTTGTCATGACAGTCAAAATGGTCATTCCACTTATTTTCTCTACATTAGACCGTGTTGAAGTCATCTCTAATGCAATGAGTTTAAGAGGCTATGGCAAGCTGAAGAAAAGAAGCTGGTATTCTTATCGTAAATTACAGGCAAGTGACTACTGTGTATGCCTTATGAGCTTCGCAGTGCTTGTATTAAGCATGGTGATGCGTTTCTATGTCACAAAAACAATGTTTTACTATCCATTTTAATAGAAAGAAGGTTATTTAAATGATTGATTATTCTAAACCAATGCTGGTATTCCAGACAGACTTTACATATGCAGAAGGTGCCGTTGCATCTATGTATGGTGTTGTAAAATCTGTAGACCGCACACTTGAAATTATTGATGCTACACATCAGATTCCACAGTACGATACATACTCTGCATCCTACAGATTAATGCAGTATATGCGTTTCTGGCCAAAGGGAACAATCTTTGTATCTGTTGTAGATCCAGGTGTCGGTACATCTAGAAAAGCATGTGTTGCGAAAACAAAAGATGGCTACTATGTAGTCACTCCAGATAATGGTGCATTAACACATATCGCACTTACAAGTGGTATTGAAGAAGTCAGAGAAATCGATGAATCCATTAACCGTTTAAAGGGCAAGGACAATGACCGTGTTGCTATCTTCGGCGGCAGAGACGTATTTGGCTATACAGCAGCTAGACTTGCTTCTGGTGTCATTACATATGAACAGGTAGGACCAAGCTATCCAGTAGAAGATATCCAGATGTTTGATCTTCCTGAACCAGTTGTAGAAGGCAATACAGTCACAGGCTTCATGGAAATTGATGACCCTAACTTTGGTAACCTGTGGACAAACATCCATATGGATTACTTCGAAAAGCTCGATATTCATCATGGCGATACAATCCATGCATGTATTTCAAAGAATGGTGAAGTTCTATTTGATGAAGACATCACTTACTACAAGTCTTTCGGTGACAGTGAAAAGGGCAAGGCACTTCTTTACAATAACGAAGTCAACAAGATCTCTTTCGCTATGAACCAGAACAGCTTCAAAAACAATTACCATGTAGATCATGGTGCTGACTATAAAGTTGTATTTTCAAAGTGAGACAGACATATGAATAAAACATTAGTATTTCAGTCAGATTTCGGTCTTGTTGATGGTGCTGTCAGCGCAATGGAAGGTGTTGCCTTACAGGTAGATCCTGAATTAAAACTTTATCATTTAACACATGACATCACACCATATAACATCTTTGAAGGCAGCTATCGTTTATTCCAGACAGTCAACTACTGGCCAGAAGGTACAGTATTTGTATCTGTTGTAGACCCAGGTGTAGGTACAAATCGTAAATCAGTTGTTGCGAAAACAAAGACAGGTCACTATATCGTTACACCAGATAACGGTACATTAACACACTTAAACAAGTACTTAGGTATCGTTGCACTCAGAGAAATCGAAGAAAGCATCAACCGTAGAAAGAATACAGAATTATCTTATACATTCCATGGCCGTGATGTTTATGCATATACTGGTGCAAGACTAGCAGCTGGAGTCATCACATATGAAGAAGTTGGAAAAGAACTTCCACTATCTGATATTGTTGAGCTGGATGTTGTTGAAACAGAATATAACGCTGAAGAAAAAAGTGTGAAGGGATGTGTCGACATTCTTGATGTACGCTTTGGTTCTTTATGGACATCTATTTCTAGAGATGATTTCTATCAGCTGAATCCTGAATTCGGCAAGCGTTATGAAGTATCTATTTTCCATGAAAATATGCTTGTATACCAGAATCAGGTCGTTTACCAGCATTCCTTTGCGGAAGTTCCTGTTGGTTCACCTTTATTGTATATCAACTCTGTATATCGTGTTGGTATTGCAATCAACCAGGGTTCCTTCGCACGTGCCTATAACGTAGGCACTGGTACAAACTGGAAGATCCGTATTCGTGCAATTGACTAAGACCCGTACGCATGTACGAGTCTTTTTTTGTTGTGCTATAATATGCGTATGTCAAAAACGAATATTGAAAAATCATGTGGTGCTGTCATTTTTGAAAGCCGTAAGAAAGATGCTAAAGTACTGATCATTCGTCAGCTTGCTGGTCACTATTGCTTTGTCAAAGGTCATATGGAATCAAATGAAACAGAAGCAGAAACTGCTCTTAGAGAAATCAAGGAAGAAACAGGACTTGTAGTAAAACTGGATACAAAGTTTTCACAGAAGACTCATTATATGCTTCCCATTGGCAATGAAAAAGAAAATACTTATTTTATTGCATATGTGAGTGGCGGCAAAGAACATATGGAAAAGGATGAATTGACTCATATGTACTGGATGAAGCCAATCGAAGCACTGGGCTGTATTACATATGACAATGATGCTGAAGTATTGAAACAGGCAATGCAGTACAGGAAGGCACCATGGTAAAGATTGTGTTGTTAAAAAGTGATGCAGATCACATGCATCGTATGAAACTCATGCATACACCTGAGGATGCTTTTATCGTGTCGTATACATATGACCATGATATTGTATCGATTGAAATTGAAACGTCTGGAAACAGCGAAGATACATTTCATGATCTTTGTTTTATGACGGAATGGTGTATCAAGAAATTTCATCCAGAAAAGATCGTTGTAGCTTGTGATACTTCTTTACGTAAAATAATGAATGCTGCTGGGTATTATGCAAAGGGAAAATCCTTCCAGCATATCATAGAGCCATATCGGTATATACTGGATGATCATGTATTTGATGAAGAAGGATATATCATTGATCAGGGCAGTATGCAATTCATTCCATTTGGATGGTTTGATACGCAAAGAAAAGGGTGTGGGTGGATTGCAGCATATAACCTGTTAAAGGCAAACAGAAAATATACGCCAATGCATGAAGTCATACACGACTTAGAAAAGCATAATTTACTAGGAAAAGTGTCTGGTCAGGAAATATTCTGGCTTATTGTCTATCTCAGACAGAAAGGTTTGGATATTTTTGTTTCTCTTCCAGGATTTTCTGCTGCAATGCATGTGTTTCAATCATGTTCTTCAGGAATCCTTGCGTACTCGCATGCTAGAGGCGCTCATTATGCGATGTTTGATAAGATCAATGACACTGATGCACATTTCTATAATGCAGTCTATCGCAGAAGAAATCATCAAGAAAATTTTGCAAATTTCCTGCATACGTATACAATATTGCATGGCTGCATCGTTATCGGTGTAAGAAAGAAGGAAACACATGATTAATACAATCGTTGATATCAAAGATATCCACTATACATATACAGATCCAGGACATTTACTAGAGTCCATAGAAAAAAGAGGCGTAGCGATTGCGGTACAGGTCAATGTACGTGAAGGATACTATGAATGTATTGATGGAAACAAAAGACTGTCTGCGTGTCAGATATTAAGCGAAAAAAATGATAAATTCAGAAGAATTCCAGTTGTATTGATGAATGACTATTCACATGCGGGAAGTGGCTTCTGGGGAAATACAAGAAATCACCATTAGGAGGGTACATGGAAAGATTACAAAAAGTCATTGCCGCAAGTGGCATTGCTTCTAGAAGAAAAGCAGAAGAAATGATCCAGCAGGGTCGTGTGAAAGTCAATGGTCAGACAGTGAAAGAAATGGGTGTCAAAGTATCTACACAGGATAGAATTGAAGTTGATGGTCATGAAATCAACAAGGAAGAAAAAGTATATTATCTTTTAAATAAGCCAAAAAGAACGATTTGTTCTGTTTCAGATGATAAAGAAAGAGATACTGTTGTAGATATCATTGATTGCAAGGAAAGAATCTTTCCTGTTGGTCGATTGGATTATGAAACAACAGGATTGCTTCTTTTAACAAATGATGGTGAATTTGCCAATGGCTTAATGCATCCAAGAAATCATATCCGTAAGACATATGAAGTCGCTGTCAATGGTGTATTGACAGATGGCATGTGTGCTCTGTTAGAAAAAGGTATAGAGCTGGAAGATGGAAAGACACTGCCTGCAGAAGTATTTGTTCTGCAAAGAAGTGAAAAGAAAAATAAAACAGTTCTACAGATTACAATTCAGGAAGGAAGAAACCGTCAGGTAAGAAGAATGATGGAATTCTTCAATTGTGAAGTAACGCAATTGAATCGTATTCAATATGCATTCCTTGATCTAGGCAATCTAAGACAGGGACAGTATCGTAAGCTGCGTATGTTTGAGGTACGTAAGCTGATGTCCATTGTAAATAAAAACGATCAGTCATTAACTGATCGCTAGCCCAATCGATTTTAAATACTCTTCATCTGGATCAATATAGATTGTTTTATAAGATGTGAGTTGTACCATTCCAGGTTTTGCACCTGGAATTTTTTTGAGGTCTTTGATCTGACAATAGACAACAGGAACACTGGATGAATATCTTCCCTTAGAATAATATGCAGCAATCATTGCGGCAGTACGAATGGTTTCTTCATCCAGCCTGTCACTATGTACAAGCACATGAGAACCATGGAAATCTTTTGTATGGAACCAGTATTCATTCTTTCTGGCAATTTTCCATGTCAATGCATCGTTCTGAAGATTGTTCTTGCCATAAGTAACTGTAATGCCATTCAAAAGCGTAATGGAAGAAAGATGAGGACCATCATCCTTCTTCTTTTTCTTTGGCTTTTTCTGCTTGTCAGTCATGTAGTTCTGCTTTACAAGTTCTTCTTTGATTTCTAGTGCAGTTTCAAAATCAGCAAGATCCAGCTGTTCCAGTAAACCTTCAAAATAGGATATCTCATTTTCACAGATTGCAATCTGTTCTTCCAGATACTTCTGACCTTTTTTCAGCTTGTTATATTTTGTAAAGCATTTGCGTGCATTGGCTTTTCCATCCAGTTTTTCATCCAGTGGAACTTTGACCATCGCACCATCTTCATAGTTCTCCAGTTCGATGTATTTCAAACCTTTCGTATCATTTACATTGTATGTATAGAGAAGATCTCCATATACCTTCCATTTTTCACAATCCTTTGCTTCATCATAGCTCTTCAATAGACGAGGAAGCTTTGTTGACTGATGTTTCAATTCTTTCTTTACAAAGTGATAGATATCTCCAGAAATGGATTTGATTCTTTCTTTTTCTTCCTTGTGGAAGTAAAGAATATCAAAAGCTTCCATCAATGGGTATTTCCTGCATTCGCCAATACTTGTAAGAGGAATGCAATGGAATACAGGAACATCATTCACATTGGCAACATACAAAGAATCTGAACATTCAATTTCATGCATGATATCCGCAAAGCTTTCATGCATGGATAAGCGATACTCAATCTCCCTGGAAAGAAAAGGAGAGAAGCCAGCAAACTGTTTTGTTAAAGATACATTTGGATCAATTGTATGATCTGTAAATGGATTTTTTTTATCTTGTGGAGGGGTAGGTGTAAACAGCACATTTGGCTGGATGACACGCTTCTGATTTTCAAATGGAGGAATTCTCTTTAATGCATCAATGATCTTTCCATCTGCACCAACAAGAATGACATTTGCATATTTTCCCATCAGTTCAACATACAAAGGAATATATTCAACATCTCCTAATGTGTTTCTTCTACGGATCTTCATCGTACACCAGCGGTCTAGACCAGCCTGTGTAATTTCTTCAATGATACCGCCTTCCAGATACTTTCTTAAAAGCATAACAAAATTACCTGGCTCTTTTGGAGTCGGATAGCTTCTTGTTGTAAATAACAAACGATTATATTCAGAATGCGTACTGATCAACAGCTGTTTTTTGCCATTGTTTGTATGTACCTGAAATAATACTTCTGTTGTAGAAACCTGATAAATTTTCTGTATTCTCATCGGAAGACTGCCAGCGAGTTCCGGAATAATTTTGTGTAATAAAATACCATCTAATGCCATTGTTCTTTACATCCTTTAATGAGTACTATCATACCATTGACGCAACAAATGAAAAAGAGTAATCTAGTATGCAAACAAAAGAGGTGAATGATGGAAAATAAAGGTTTGTTGATTGTATTGAGTGGACCAAGTGGTGTAGGAAAAGGAACAATTTTAAAGAAATTTGTGAATGATCCATCTTTAAAACTTGCATTCTCCATTTCTATGACGACACGTGCAAAAAGAGAAGGTGAAGAAGAAGGCGTAAACTATTACTACGTTACAAAGGAAAGATTCCAGGAAGCCATCGACAATGGTGAATTGCTGGAACATGCAGAATTTGTTGGCAACTGCTATGGTACACCTTTAAAGGAAGTGGAACGTTTAAGAAATGAAGGAAAGAATGTTCTGCTTGAAATTGAAGTACAGGGTGCACAACAAGTCATGGCGAAAGCAAAAGATGCATTAACAATCTTTATCGTACCACCAAGCATGGAAGAATTAGAAAAGAGAATTCGTGGCAGAGGTACAGAAAGTAATGATGTTATCGAATCTAGACTTGCGAAGGCAAAAGGTGAGCTTGCATTAAAAGACAAGTATGAATATGTCGTATGTAATGATGATGTAGATCGTGCAGCAACTGAAATCACAAATATCATTAAAAAACATATGGCAAAATAATTTTATGCTATTATATTAATGAAGAGTTATCCTTGAGTGGTTGACTCCGTGTTTAGTAGAAAATGACCACTAAAGTTTGGGAGCTACTAGCGGTCATTTTTCTTTACCAATTTACCAATTCAATAAACTTGTAAAAAGATTCGTATGTAATCTTTTCATTTTTTGTATTTGTGCTAATATAAAGATGTAAAAAAGAGTTACCGATGAGCGGTTGACTCCAAGATTAGTTGAAAATGACCACTAAAGTTTGGAAGAGTCTAGCGGTCATTTTTCTTTTTATTTTTTGATTCCAGATAGGAATCAACTGCGATACAAAAACTAAAGATTGAGAATATCAACGATATTACACCAATCAGTGAATCCATTATCATATGCAATCCCTCAAAAGAGAGTATCTAAGAAAAGAACCCTCTCTTGTTTTCCTTTCTATCAAGCTAATAATTGAGGGAGCCAACCGCTTGACGTTCTGGTAACTCATGGCATTTCTGCCACTTATATTTTACTATAAGAGACATGAAAATACTTTTGAAACAATATGTAGAAATGTGTGAAGAATTAAAATGATATTTTTCATATGGAGAGCATACTTTGATACTGCAGAATCCTTTGGGATTGATCTTGGATTCTGGATTGCCTTGTTTCTTATCATGATCATTGTAATCTTGGTGAATCTTGTGTGCTGGACAATGACACCAAAAAGAAGAAAGTAAAAAAACACAGAGAACTTACTTCAATTTCTCTGTGTTTTTAAAATGCAGTTTTGCAACGTTTTCTAATGCATCAAAACCATATTGCTTCACAAACTGTTTCGCACATGCATCGACATTGCTTCCTGCACCTTTTGCAAAATGCATATTCCATTTTGCATCCATTTCTTCCATTTTCTTCAATAATGCATAGCGTGCAATAACAGATGCACATCCAACCGCAATATATTTATCTTCTGCTTTTGTTTCAAAGTGAATGTTTCGAATGACCATCGGTTCATTTTGAATATAACGGTAATAGCTTCTTTCTGGGGTGAACTGATCAATGACTTTAAGCTGTGGCAAACCATATTTGCGATTTAGATGGACGTATGCCTGATTATGCAGTTTTGCCTTGATGGCATTGAGGTTGTTTGTTTCATGTACAGCGTTATATTTCCTGTTATCTACGATGAGTAAAGAATGTGGAACCTTCGCAATGATTTCAGGTGCAATCTTTAAGATATCTTCATCTTTGAGCTGCTTAGAATCTCTAACACCTAAAGAATGCAGAAGAGCATCTGTATTCTTATCTACGATTGCGGCACATACAACAACAGGACCAAAATAATCTCCTGTACCAACTTCATCTGAACCAGCCTGTGGAAGGATATCCTTCACTGCAATCTTAGGCTGCATCAATTCTTCTTCCATAAATGGAGAAGCATAGACATTTGCTTCCTTTCCCTGAAAGACTGTCTTTCCAGATGTATAGCAGGTAATGACGCAATTCTCACATTTCAGCTGCCATTTGGCATATTGTGGTGGTGTTTTTGCATTTTCACTCCATGCTTCGTATAATTTTGTTTCTTGCGCGTTTGTTAACTTTAATGTTATGACGTTTGACATGCATTCAATTGTACCATTGAATACAATGATGGTAAAATAGCACATATGGTAAATTTAAATGAATCAATGATCATGCCAGTCAATGGCATTGTAATCCTGCTTGCATTCGTATGCATGTGGAATGGATATCGCAAAGGACTGTTACGTTCTTTATTGTCACTTGCTGGAACAGTTGCTTCCTTTTATCTTGCATGGATGTTTTCTGAAAACTTAAGTACTTCCATGCCTTTGATCAGGAATACAAATTTAGATCCACTTTTACAGACGCTCACAGCACAGTACTACACACTCGCAAATCGACTGCTCTATTTTGTAATTTTATTTCTAGTATTCCGCATTGTATGCATGCTTCTAGATTTCTTGCTCAAAGTATTACAGACGATGCCTGGCTATCACTTTGTATCGAGTGTATCAGGCATGATATTAGGTCTCATACAGACATGCATCTGGTGTCTGGTAATATGCGTTGTACTGGAAAGTCCAGTATTTTATCATGGCTCTATGATTGTAAATGAAACGATACTTTCACCAATCAAGGAAGCAAGCACACTTGTATTTACTTCATTTTCACTTCCACTTCAGCAGGCAGATATGCTTTCTGAAATGCTGCAGGAAGTGGAACAGAACAAAAACAGTTTAGAAGAGTTTCAAAAATTCTTCTCACAGGGAGAATAAGATATGTCTATTGAAAATGCATTAGAGTTAAACACAATCCTCCAGCAGGTAGAAAAATACAGCTGTTTTTCTTTAGGGAAAAAGCTGATTCAAAATACAAAACCAACATATGAATCACTTTTGATTCAACAGGAAAACGAAAGAATCAAAGAAGCACTGGCTTGTACTGTTCAATATGGTTCACTGCCAATCCAGGGGTTCCATGATATTCGAGAAATCTTAGACAATGCTTTAAAAGGTAGAATTCTTTCTTCCTTTGATCTCTTGAAAGAATATCAGGTCATTTTAGGCATCAAGGCAATCTTGTCATATGAAAAGTCATGCAGCGATATTGCACATCCAGCACTCAATGATCTTTATTCAACACTGATCGTACATACAAAAGTAGAAACAATGTTAAATCATTGTCTTAATGAATACGGTGAAATCAAAGATAATGCAACACCTGCATTAAAAACAATTCGCGCGCAGTTAAGAAATATTGATGCAGAAATTACATCTGTCGCAACTCACTTTTTAAAGTCTCATAAAGATACATGTGTTGATGGCATTATCACAAACCGTAACGGCAGATGTGTTGTACTTGTCAAGGCAAGTGACAAGAATACATTTGGTGGATTTGTATATGGAGATTCCCAATCTGGAAATACATCATACATCGAACCGCCAGCACTCATTTCCATCAATAACAGAAAACAGGAACTTGTATCTTCAGAACAGGAAGAAATTGCGAAAATACTGAAAGAATGTTCCAAAGCTGTTAGTAGCGTTGCTGAAGAAGAAAAGGCAAACATTGAAACAGTTGCGATTTTAGATTGTATTTTTGCAAAAGCATCCTGGGGAAAAGATCGTGATGCAACGGCAGCTTCTTTAACAAAAGAAAAAGAAATCTCTATTACAGATGCACGTCATCCACTCATTGATCCTTTGAAGGTTGTCAGCAACTCCTATCACTTAACAAAAGAAAAGAAGATATTATTGATTACAGGTCCAAATACAGGCGGCAAGACAGTTTCCATGAAAATCATTGGCTTATTTACACTTATGACATATTGTGGAATGCCTATTCCTTGTAAAGAAGCCGTGATTCCATTCTTTGATCGTGTATTCGTTGATATTGGAGATGAACAGTCTGTCGAATCTTCCTTGTCTTCTTTTTCATCGCATATGAAGAAACAGGCTGAAGTATGTCAGTATGCAACAAAAGATTCTCTTGTCTTGTTAGATGAAGTTGGTTCTGGTACAGATCCTAGAGAAGGAGAAGCACTTGCCATTTCTATTTTGAATGAATTGCGTCATCTTGGTACAATGGCCGTTTTAACAACACACTATGACCGCTTGAAGGCATATGGAAAAAGACATGCGGATATCATGATTGCTTCCGTACAGTTTGATACAAATACATTGTCTCCAACGTATCGTTATCTTGAAGGAATGAGTGGTCAATCCAATGCGTTTGAAATTGCGGAGAGATATGGCCTTCCAAAATCGATTGTAAAATATGCAAGATATTTGAAGAATCAGGCAAAAACGAAAGAAGATGAACTGATTGAACAGCTAGAAAAAGAGCTCAATGAAGCAACACTGAAGCAGGATGCGTTAAACAAGCAGCTTGCTGAGATTGAAAAGCTGAAGAAACAGTTAACAAAAGAAAAAGATGCATTGGAAAAACAGAAAGAAAACCTGCAGACAAAGGCAAAGAAAGAAGCAGATGCCTATGTTGCTACAGTGCAGAATAAAGCAAACCGTATCTTAAAAGATATTCGCAAGCGTCAGGAACAAGTCAAGTATCATGAAGCATTGCAGGCAGTCCAGGAATTGAATTCTTTCTATGATACACCACAAGAAGAGGAAGAAGAAAAACAATACGTATTCCATGTTGGAGATGCGGTTGAACTCAAAGGCAATTCACAAGTATGTGAAATCATTTCTATCAAGAAGAAAGATATTACAATTTTAATGAATGGCAGGGAAGTACGCGTGAAACCAAACCAGATTCGTCCAAGTATTCATGTACTTCCAAAGATGAAGAAGCAGGACAATGTCAGTATCAATACAGGGCGTTCTTTATTTACAACAATGCCTTTAGAAGTGAATCTGATTGGCTTGCATGTAGATGAAGCCATGGAGAAACTGGACAGCTACATGGACCAGGCTTCTCTCAATGGATTAAAGAGTTTCCGTATCATTCATGGAGATGGTACTGGTAGACTCCGTAAAGCTGTTCACGAAAGATTAAAACGTGACAGTGGTGTCAAAGAATTTCGATTGGGCATGCCACAAGAAGGCGGTACAGGTGCAACAATCGTTACAATGAAATAAATCTATGGATAGAGAATATATCAAAGCAAAACTATCACAGCTTCCACATAGTCCTGGAAGCTATCAGATGAAGGATAAGAATGGAGAAATCATTTATGTAGGCAAAGCCAAAGACCTGCATAATCGCGTGAACTCCTACTTTGTTGGTGCTCATAACTTTAAAACAACAAAGCTTGTAGAAAATATTGATGATTTTGATTTTATTGTCACAAAGACAGAAAAAGAAGCATTGGTTCTGGAAATCAATCTGATCAAAAAGAATCGCCCGAAATATAACATTCAATTTATGGATGATTCTTCTTATCCATACATCAAACTCACAAGAGAAACATATCCAAGGCTATCCGTAGCACGTGATATTAAAAAAGATAAACGTGCACGATACTTTGGACCTTTTCCTGATGCCAATGCTGCAAGGGATACATTAAAGCTTCTGCAGGGGATGTTTCCATTCCGTAGATGTAATCATATGGGAGACAAATTATGTCTTTACTATCATATGGGACAGTGTCTAGGACCTTGTGAAAAACAAATTGATCCTGCAGTCTATGAAGAATACTGTTCCAGCGTTGTATCCTTTATGAATGGTGATACAAAAGATGTCGAAAAAGATATCAAGGAAAAAATGATCCAGGCAAGTGAAAATCTGGAGTTTGAAAAAGCGCTGATGTATAAAAATATGCTGGAATCTATTTCTAAAGTTGTCAGTGACAAACAGAATATTGAAAAGGATAATCGAGGAGATCGTGATATCTTTGCCTATTATACAGATCGAGGCTATCTTGCAATTGCAGGCATGCTCGTAAGAAAAGGTACGATTTTAAACAAAGAATATAAGCTCAAACCATTATATGGCGACGCACAGGAAGAGTTTATTTCCTTCCTGTTTCAGTACTATGAAGCAAATCCTGCCGCAAGAGAACTCGTATTGCCATTAGATATGGATATTGCAACAATCCAGGAAGTACTCCCATTTCCAATCTTTCAGCCACAGAAGGGCTACCGTCAGAAACTCATAGATATGTGTATTGAAAATGCAAAGACGCAATTAGATCTGAAGTTTTCTGTGATTGAAAAACAAGACAAGAAAACAGAAGAAGCCATCCGTCAGCTGAATGCAATTGCACGCCATCCTATGAATCGTGTTGAACTGTTTGATAACTCTCATATTTCTGGTGAATTTACTGTTGCAAGCTGTGTTGTATATGAAGATGGAAAACCTAGAAAGAATGACTATCGTCTGTTTAAGCTGCATACAGGCAATTCTGATATTGATTCGATGAAAGAAGTCATCTATCGTAGATATTTTAGACTTTTGAAAGATAACGGAAGACTGCCAGATGGAATTATTGTCGATGGTGGATGGATCCAGATTGAAGCGGCAAAAGAAATTCTAGATGCTTTAGATTTATCTAATACAATTAAATTGATGGGTCTTGTAAAAAATGACAGGCATTCTACAAATGCACTGATGGATACCGATGGTAATACTGTTGAAATTGATAAGAACAGTGAATTGTTTTTCCTGTTAACAAGAATGCAGGATGAAGTGCATCGTGTTGCAATCAGCTACCATAGAAAACTTAGAAGCAAGGCACAGACAAAATCCATCCTGGATGATATTGAAGGGGTTGGACCAAAAAGAAAGAAAGAGCTGTTAAAGGCATTTGGCGGCATCACAAAATTAAAAGAAGCGTCAGTAGAAGATCTTGCAAAGGTTGTTCCAGAGGCTGTTGCGAAAAATGTTTATCTAACACTGCATGAAGAAATTGAAGATAAATAAATCGCTTTCTGATGTATAATAGGTGGGCTATGAAATTACTTGTTAAAGATTTTGCGAATGGTAAATTTAATGATTTATCCTCACAGTTAACGGATAGTACGATTGAACGTGTACGTATGTTCCAGAAGGAAAATATTGTAGAAATTACATTGCATACGTACGATGTTTTATCTTTTGAAGACTATTCTTCTTTTTGCTATGGGATTGAAGAAATGACAGGCTGTCATATTCAATTATTGATTCATAGTGATCAATGCAATACAAATATTGTCGGAATCAAAAAGTATTTAAGCTATCTGGCAAAAATTCATGGCGACTATAGTGATCTTGCACATACTGTTTTTACATATGACAGTGATTCTAAAACAATTTCTTTCCTGTTAAATTCACAGGAAGATGTTGAAAGAAGCAGTGTATATGTAAATGATATTGAAAATGACCTGGCTTCGTGTGGTTTGACAATCCATGTCAAATGCATTACCAATGCACCACATGTAGAAGATGTACGAGAAGTTGTCATGAATGTCATTCCAGAAAAGGAACAAACTTTTCAGCAAAAACCAGTAGAAAAGAAAAAAAATAATTACCGCCGCTTAAAGATGGAAGATTATACACGTATCAATCTAAAAGATATCAAAGATCCAATTTCTGACATCCAGTTTGAAGGAGAAATCTTCCAGGAAGAAAAGACAATTACAAAAAATGATCGTATGATCCAGACAATGGCCATTTATGATGGTACAGATGCAATGATCATGAAGCGTTTTGAAGGCAGAGGCATCACACGTGAAATTCTTTCCAGCTATGGAGAAGGAAACTATGTACGTGTGTATGGTTCCATTCAGTTTGATAACTTTGCGAAAGATCTTGTTGTCATGCCACAGGAAATTGAAGTCTTAGAAAAATCGGAAGAAAAAGATACGGCAGAAAAGAAGAGAATTGAATTCCATATGCATTCCAATATGAGTGAAATGGATGGTGTATGTGATCCTGTCAGTATCGTAAAATATGCATATAATATTGGTCATCGTGGTATTGTGATTACGGACCACGCAGACGTACAGTCTTTTGTCAAAGCTTATAATACAGGCGCATCTCTTGCGAAAAAAGATCCTGAAAGAGGATTCCGTGTGGGCTTTGGCTGTGAATTAAATATGGTTGATGACTGTTTAGCGATTGTTAGAAATGGTGTAGATACCAAGATCGATGATGCTGAATATATTTCTTTTGACCTGGAAACAACTGGTCTATCTGCATATTATGATCACATCATTGAATTTGGCGCGGTCAAAATCAAAAACCAGACAGTTGTAGATCGTCTGCAGATGTTTATCAAACCGCCAATTCCAATTCCACCATTCATTTCTCATAAGACAAATATCACAAATGACATGGTCAAAGATGCAAAGCCTTTTAATGAATGCATTGATGAAATTCTGGAGTGGATCGGAGATGGTGTTCTTGTTGCACATAATGCAAGTTTCGACTATCACTTTATCAATGAAGAGTTAAGAAGAATCCATCGTCCGCCATTAACAAATACAGTCATCGATACATTAGATCTTTCTCGTGCTATCTTGAGAAATCGTAGAGCATATCGTTTAGGTAATATTTCACGTTATTATCACGTGGAATATGATGAAGAAGTTGCACATAGAGCTGACTACGATGCAGAGAGTCTATCTGGTGTATTTATGTGTCTTCTAAAAGATGCAAAAGATCAGTATGACTGTGTTACGATCAATGATCTGCAGGAAAAGACACAGGATGATGAAATCTTTAAGAAAGTTAGAAGATCACATATTTGTGCGATTGTTAAAAACCAGGATGGTATGAGAGATCTGTATCGTCTTGTGACAAAGAGTAATACAAAAACACTTGCGGTCATGGGAAAAGCAAGTGGAAAAGAAGGTACAGACGTTGCGGCAGAAGCACGCGTTACGCGTAGTGATATTCAGGAACACCGTCATAATCTGTTGATTGGTTCTGCATGTTTGAATGGTGAATTATTTGAACTTGCATGTAATGGTGAAGATGCTCGATTAGAACAGGCTATGATGTTCTATGACTATATTGAACTACAGCCATTAGGCAATTACTCTACATCCATTGCATTAGGTTCTATTCCAAACATTACACGTTTAAAACAGGTACAGAAACGTATCATTGCTATGGCAAAGAAACTTGGCATTCTAGTCATTGCAGATAGTGATGCGCATTACTGTACAAAGGAGCAGAAAATCTTTAGAGATGTTTATATCATGTCACAAGGTGTAGGTGGTGCAACACATCCTCTCTATATCCGTGATGATGATTTAAGACTTCGTACAAAGAATCCGGATCAGCATATTCGTATGACAAATGAAATGTGCAGTGAATTTGACTGGCTGGAGGATAAAGATCTTGTTCAGCAGCTTGTGATAGATAATCCAAATAAACTGTTTGATTCTATTGATGAAAATATTCGTCCTGTTCCTAGTGGAACATTTCCGCCACACATTGAAGCTTCTGGTGATAAACTGCGTAACATCTGTCACAAGACAGCGAAAGAAATGTATGAGTTTGAAGGAAAGATACCTGAAGAAGTATCAGAACGTCTGGAATTTGAGCTGAACAACATCATTACAAATGGATTTGATGTGCACTATTATATTGCGCACCTGCTTGTAAAAAAGAGCAACAAGGATGGATATGTTGTAGGTTCCCGTGGATCTGTAGGATCTTCCTTTACAGCTACGATGTCAGGTATTACAGAAGTAAATCCATTAAAACCACATTATCGCTGTACATGCTGCCACTATACTGAATGGATCGATGATCCAGAAGTAAAGAGTGGATTTGACCTTGAAGAGAAGAAATGTCCAAAGTGCGGAGGCATTATGAAAGGGGATGGACAGAACATTCCTTTCCAGACATTCTTAGGATTTAATGCTGATAAGGTACCTGATATCGATTTAAACTTCTCCAATGAATATCAATGGAGAGCTCATGAATTCATTAAAGAAGTATTTGGCGCAAATCATGCGTTCAGAGCCGGTACCATTGGTACTGTCGCAGATAAAACAGCATATGGTTACGTTACAGGATATTGTGAAAAGATGCATCGTGAAGATATGCGTCGTGCAATGAAAGATTATCTGGCAAAAGGCTGTACAAACGTTAAAAGAACAACAGGACAGCATCCTGGTGGTATTATCATCATTCCTGATGAGTATGAAGCAGAAGACTTCACACCAGTACAGTATCCAGCCAACGATCCAACAGCAGCTTGGATGACAACACATTACGACTTCCATGATATTCATGATAATGTATTGAAATTTGATATTCTTGGTCATGTTGATCCAACTGCGATTCGTATGCTGCAAAGAATTGGTACAGTCAAACCTCTGGATATTCCAATGAATGATCCAGAAACACTTTCATTGTTCTATTGTGATGATGCTTTACATGCAGATCCAAGAATCTATAAGAAAGAAAATGGTGCCTTAGGTTTACCAGAATTCGGTACACGTATAACACGTCGTGTTCTTGAAGAAACAAAACCAGCATCATTCTCAGAACTTGTAATGATTTCTGGTCTGACACATGGTACTGATGTCTGGGCTGGTAATGCACAATCGCTCGTACAGGCAGGGCATCCATTAAGTGAAGTGATTGCGTGTCGTGACGATATCATGACATATCTATTAGATAAAAAACTGAAGCCATTGGATGCGTTTAAGATCATGGAATCTGTACGTAAGGGAAAAGGTCTTACGGCAGAATGGGAAGAAGACATGAAGGCACATAACGTACCTGACTGGTATATTGATTCCTGTAAAAAGATCAAGTACATGTTCCCGAAAGCACATGCGGTTGCCTATGTTATGATGGCAGTTAGAATTGCCTGGTATAAAGTACATGAACCGCAGAACTTCTATATCCAGTTCTTTACACATCGTTGTGATGCATATGAAATTGATACGATGTCAAAAGGAATTGAAGCCATTCGTGTGCGTATGAAAGATATCCAGGATCGTCAGAATTCTAGAGATACGATCAATCCAGTCACAAATAAAGAAAAATCTTTATTTGATACATTGGAGGCATGTGAAGAGTTATATGCAAGAGGCTATCGTATTTCTAATGTTGATCTGTATAAATCACTTTCTACGGAATTTAGAAGTGATCCAGATGATGTGAAAACAATCATTCCTCCATTTACTGTTATTGATGGATTGGGTGCAAACGTTGCGCGTTCTATTGAAACTGCAAGAAGTGAAGCAGAATTCCTTTCTAAAGAAGATTTGGAAAAACGTACACAGCTGTCTGGTACTTTAATTAAAAAACTGGATGCGATGGGTGTTTTAGAAGGATTGCAGGATTTGAATCAGTTATCATTGTTCTAAAAGGTGTGTAAAATCACACCTTTTTTGATGGCTGAATTAAAAAGAGCGATACCTGCTAATCAAGTATCGCTTCTATTTTATTTTACAATTTCCATGCCAATTGCTCTTTGAACCTTCTTAACTTTTTCATTGGCAATGACATTCGCTTTTTCAGCACCTTGCTGCAATGTCTTTTCAATGATATCTGAATTACAGATTTCATTATATTTTGCCTGGATACTTTCTAGTAATTCACAAACGCTGTCAGCAACTGCACGTTTGAAATCACCATATCCTTTTCCTTCAAATTCCTTTTCAATTTCATCAAAAGGACGATCATTGTTTAAGGAAGAATAAATCTGCATCAAGTTAGAAATACCAGGCTGATTTTCTGGATCATAATGAACATGTGCCAGATTATCAGTGACTGCACCCATGACTTTTTTACGTGCTGCTTTTAAATCATCTAATAAATAAACGCATCCTTTATTGATGCCATCAGATTTACTCATTTTCTTTGTAGGATCTGTTAAAGACATGATTCTAGCACCAACCTTGCCAACAAGTGGTTCAGGAACAGTAAACAAGTCACCATAACGGTTATTCATTCTTTGTGCGATATCTCTTGTTAATTCAACATGCTGCTTCTGATCTTCTCCAACAGGTACGTAGGATGGATCATATAAAAGAATATCCGCAGCCATTAAAGCAGGGTAAGTATACAAGCCACCACTCAGATTCTTTTCACCTTTCGCCTGCTTGTCTTTGAACTGTGTCATACGGTTTAATTCACCCATATATGTATGACAGCACATGATATAGCCAAGTGTAGCGTGCGCAGGAACATCAGTCTGTAAGAAGATTGTTGCCTTTTTTGGATCCAGACCACATGCTAGATATAAAGCGACACAATCATGAAGATTCTTCTGCAGAACTTCTGGTTCCTGTGGAACAGTAATGCAGTGAAGGTTTGCGATAAAGGCAAACATTTCATAATCATCCTGATACTTCACAAATTGTTTGAGTGCACCGATGTAAGAGCCTAGATGTAATTCACCAGTAGGCTTGATGCCAGATAACATTCTTTTCATAATAACCTCCAAATAAAAACGTCTCTTCAATCAAACTGAAGGGACGCAAGAGACGACTTTGCGCGGTACCACCCGTCTTATCTCAATGTATGAGATCACTTTTATGAAGGTAAACGATTCACGTATAAAAGTTTGTTATAAAGCTCCAGTACATTTCTATCTATGAACAGTTTACATCAGCCACTGTCTTTCTTTACGGGGAAATAGAAACGTTGCACTTTCTTTTATGCTGTTATTTTATTCTGTTTGACAATTACAATCAAGTGTATGTTATAGTTGTTGACAGATTTGATATAATATTTTTGATTTTACAAAGGAGGGTATTTATGATCGTTGTATATACATCACCAGGCTGTGCTTCCTGTAGAAAAGTGAAACAGTGGCTGAAAGATCGCAATCTTCCTTTCATTGAAAAGAACATCTTTAAAACATTATTGAATGATAATGAAATCAAACATTTATTGATGAGAAGTGAAAATGGCACTGATGATATCATTTCTAAAAGAAGCAAGATCATTCAAGAAAGTAATATTGATATTGATGCGATGAAAACGGATGAATTGATTCATTTTATTAAAAACAATCCAAGTGTTCTGAAACGTCCAATTATCTTGAATGAAAGTAATTTCCAGGTTGGATATGATGAAGAAGAAATTGGTGTATTTGTGCCAAGAGAATTGCGAAATCTTGCAGATCACGTATGTAATCCGGATTGTCCAAACTATAAAACATGTGGAGAGGTGCATAAAGAAGCTTAATTGCTTCTTTTTTGTTGTATAATGATACTTATGAAAAAAGTACTAGTAGGATTAAGTGGCGGTGTTGATTCCGCAATTGCCGCATATCTTTTAAAGAAAGACGGATATGATGTTACGTGTGCATTTATGCGTAACTGGGACTCTATGGCAAATGATGATTTTGAAGGAAATCCAACGATCAATGATGCTGTATGTCCACAGGAAGCAGACTATAAAGATGCACAGGATGTTGCTGATAAATTAGGTTTACCTTTACTGAGAATTGATTTTATTAAAGAGTACTGGGATGATGTATTTAAAACATTCCTGGATGAATACAAGCGTGGAAGAACTCCAAATCCAGATATTCTATGCAATCGATATATCAAATTTGATTCTTTTATGAAGTTTGCTGAAAGCAAAGGCTTTGATACAGTTGCGACAGGACACTATGCAAAACTAGGTGAAGAGAATGGGGTACATGTACTGCAGAAGGCAGATGACCGCAATAAAGATCAGTCTTACTTCTTGACAGAGATTCATCGTGAAGTACTTGATCACGTTTTATTTCCATTAGGAAAAGTAGATAAGCCAACAGTTAGAAAATTGGCTGAAGAATTAGATCTTTCCATTGCCAAAAAGAAAGATTCTACAGGAATCTGCTTTATTGGAGAAAGAAACTTCAGACAGTTCTTGTCAAACTATCTTCCAATGAAACCTGGCGATATTATTGACATCAATACAAAGAAAGTTGTTGGTCAGCATGGTGGTGTCATGTATTACACAGTTGGTCAAAGAAAAGGCCTGGATATTGGCGGCATTGGTCCTTTCTATGTCATCGGCAAGGACGTTACAAAAAATGAATTGTATGTTACGGATGAAGAACATCAAGAGTGGCTCTATTCTACATCCTGTTCTATCATTGATGTAAACTGGCTTGCGGATAGAAAGCTTCCATTAACATGCAACGCAAAGTTTCGCTATCGTCAGCAGGATAATCCTGTCACTGTTTCTTTGAGAGAAGATGGTACACTCATTGCATCTTTTCCAGAAAAGATTCGTTCTGTAACGCCTGGTCAGGAAGCTGTCATTTATGATGGTGATACACTGGTGTGTGGCGGCAAGATCGATGTTGTATATCAAAATGATAAAGATTTAATGAAAGAAATCTTAGATACAGTCAATGCGTAATACTTTATCTAACAAAAAAGCAATTGTTTTTCTTATATTGTATTTTGGTGTCTATCTTCTTGTATTTCAGGATTTTCTGAGTGTTTTGATAGGAAAGCATTTTGGAATAGAAATGTATTTTATCAGCAGTATTGTAATGGATCTATGTATGGTTCTTGCATTTGTTTTCATCGGACTAAAATACTTTACGCAAAACTTTCAGATATTTGTAGAAAACTACAAATGCAATATCAAACATATTCTTACGACAGTTGGGTCTTTATTTTTAACAAATCTGTTTTTAGCACAATTGATCTATTTCTTTCTGCCAACGGTACAGGCAGACAATCAAATCAATAACGATCTTGTATTTCAGTCTGCACCAGCTTTCTATATTTTGACTGCAGTAATATTTGCACCATTTCTAGAAGAAACGATCTTTCGTGGATGTATCTTTGCTAAAATACGAGAAAAGCATTCTTTTCTTCTATCTGCAACGATTTCAGGTTGTGCATTTGGATTTTTTCATATCGTTGCATCCTTACTTACCCAGAATTATTCTAACTGTATTTTCTTTGTAATCTATGCGATGTGCGGGTTTGTATTGTGTATTCCCTATGAAGATACAGATACCATTACTACATCGATATTTTCACATATGCTATATAACTTTATAACGATTTTAATTACACTATGGATGAGCTGATTACATTAAATGGTAAAATTACATATGTTCTGTATCGTAATGAAACGAACTTCTATACGGTAGCGAAGTTTCTTGTCAACGATGAAAAAGAACGTCATATCACAATCACAGGCATCTTACCAGAAATTGAGGAAGATGTCCTTTATGATATTCAGGGAACATACGTAGAACACCCAAAATACGGAATGCAGTTTCAGGTACAGACGATACAGCAGCCTTTGCCAAGTGAAAGGGAAGGTATCATTCGATATTTATCTTCTTCCCAGTTTCCTCACATTGGAAAAAAACTTGCGGAAAGAGTTGTAGAAGCACTGGGAGAAGATTGTCTAGCCATGATCAAGGATAATCCTGACTGCCTTTTGCGTGTACCACGCTTAAGCAAAGCGCAGTATGAAAGTATCGTTAATGGAATACAGGAAGATGACAGTGGCTTGCAGCAGCTTGTTTCTTTTATGAATATCCATGGCATTGGTATTCGTAATCTGATTCGTATCAATCAGAAATATGGAAAAGATGCATTAAAGCTGATCAAGGAAAATCCATACCGTGTCGTTGAAGAACTGGATGGGTTTGGATTTGCGACTGCAGACAAGATTGGTAAAGAACTTGGCTTTGAAAAGAATGACCCAAATCGTCTGCATGCGTATCTGATTGCTTTGTGTGAAATGCTCTGTATGAAAAATGGAGATTCTTATATTCCTGAAGCATTGTTAAAGGAATCATTCTTGAAAAAAACAAAAGAGTTTGAAGTTGACTTTGATGAAGTCTTAGACAGTTGTGTTTTATCAAGAGCTTTGATCAATGATGATGGCTGTATTTATCCAAAAGCGCAGTATGATGCAGAAACATACATTGCTTCTTTTTTAGCAGCATTTCCATATCGTACATTGGAACCTTGTGATGATGATGAAGTCAAAGATGCATTGAAAAACATACAAGATAGCATTGGTATTACATATGATGAAACACAGATTCATGCCATTCATACATTATTTGATACATCTGTATCGATTATGAGCGGTGGACCTGGAACAGGAAAAACAACTGTTGTACGCGCCATTGTTGAACTTTTAAAAAGAATGTATCCAAACTGTATCATTGAATGTTGTGCTCCAACAGGCAGAGCCGCAAAGCGACTGTCACAGCTATGTGAAACAAAGTCATCTACGATTCATTCTCTTTTACAGTGGAATCTGGAAAGCAATGAATTTAAAAAGAATGAGAAAGAACCACTCATGTGTGATGTACTCATTATTGATGAGTTTTCTATGGTAGACAGCTATTTATTTGCGAATCTTTTAAAAGCGAGTCATAACGTTAAAAAGATCTGTATCATTGGTGATGAAGATCAGCTGCCGTCTGTTTCTCCTGGATGTGTGTTAAGAGATCTGATTGCATCGAATGTGATTCCGACTGTTCGTCTTGAACATATCTACCGTCAGAAAGGTGACAGCAGTGTCATCACTTTATCTAAAGATTTATTAGAGAATCGTATTGATTTTAATACATATGAAAAAGGTGTTTTGTTCTATGAAACGGATGAAATCAATATCAAGCAAAGTATTCTTAAGATCGTACAGAATTGTTTAGAGAAGGGATATGCGTTATCAGATATTCAAGTATTATCTCCAATGTATGCGGGAAATGCAGGAATTACAGTATTAAACCAGGCACTTCAGGAAACATTTAATCCAAAGACTGTTGATAAGAATGAAGTACGATTAGGATATATTACATTTCGAGAAGGAGATAAAATTCTGCAGTTGAAGAACCAGCCTGATGATGAAGTCTCAAATGGTGATATTGGAACTTTAATAGAAATCGTAGATGCAAAAGAAACAGAAGACAAGAAGACAACCATTGTTGTGGATTTTGATGGCAGCTTTGTAGAATATAAACCTGACAGCTTTTCAAATATTACGCTTGCATATTGTATTTCTGTGCATAAATCACAAGGCAGTGAGTATCCGATTGTGATTATGCCATTTGCGAAAAATCAGTGGATCATGCTGAATAAAAAGTTAATTTATACAGCGATAACACGCTGCAAGAATACTTTGATTCTCATTGGAAACAAAGAGGTATTCTTTCAAGGATGCAATGTGGAAGAAAGACATCAGAGAAATACAAAGTTAGTACAAAAAATATTGACATTCTCAAATAATGAAATATCATTAAACATGCAAATCGATGACAAAGACAAGTAACGCTGTATAGAATGTCTAGAGAGAAGCTGTAAGGTGAAAAGCTTTCAATTATACATGTCGTGAAGCTACTTTTGAGAGTATGAAAACATACCGTTATCCACGTTACGGATGAAATTAAGGTGCACATATTACATATGTGAATCAGGATGGTACCGCGTTAATGACGTTCCTGCATATACAGGAACGTTTTATTATTGGAGGAATGTATGAAAAAGAATTTAACAGGAAATCAAATTCGTCAGATGTTCTTGGATTTCTTCAAATCCAAAGGATTCATGATTGAACCAAGTGCTAGTTTGATTCCACACAACGACCCAACATTGTTATGGATCAATGCTGGTGTATCCACTTTAAAAAAGTATTTTGATGGTACAGAAAAGCCAGCATGTCCACGTATCGCAAACGCACAGAAATGTATTCGTACAAACGATATTGAAAATGTAGGCAGAACTGCACGTCACCACACATTCTTTGAAATGTTAGGAAACTTCTCCATTGGTGATTACTTCAAGAAGGAAGCAATTCCATGGGCTTGGGAATTCTTAACAAGTGAAGAATGGATCGGTATGGATAAAGAAAGACTCTACGTTACAGTTTATCCAGATGATCAGGAAGCATATGATTTATGGGTTCAAGCAGGTATGATTGAATCCCATATTTCAAGAAACAAAGATAACTTTTGGGAAATCGGCAGAGGACCTGGTGGACCAGATTCAGAACTATACTATGACCGTGGTGAAAAATATGATCCAGAAGGTATTGGCGAAAAGCTGTTCTTTGACGATATGGAAAATGATCGTTATGTAGAATTATGGAATATCGTATTCTCTCAGTATGATTGCAGACCTGGTGAAATGCCAAGAACAGAGTACAAAGAACTTCCACAGAAGAATATTGATACAGGTATGGGGCTAGAGCGTCTTGTATGTTTCCTGCAGGAAGGTGAAACAAACTTTGATACAGACTTGTTCCTTCCAATCATTCACGCTACTGAGAAGTATGCAAAGCATTCTTATGACGAAGCTGAATACAAGATGGCTTATCGTGTTATTGCTGACCATATCCGTACAGTTACATTTGCATTGGCAGATGGTGCAATGTTCTCAAATGAAGGAAGAGGCTATGTATTAAGACGTGTTCTTCGTAGAGCTGTTCGTTATGGTATCAAACTTGGAATTGAAGGCAGCTTCATGTATAACCTTGTGCAGGTTTGTGCAGATAACATGAAAGACTACTATGGATATGTTGAAGACAAGGTTGCTCTTGTTTCTAAACTAGTAAAGAATGAAGAAGAAAGTTTCCATAAGACACTTGCTAATGGTGAAGCTTTATTGAATGATGCATTAAAAGAACATGCTGATACAAAGCAGCTGCCAGGTGAAGTTGTATTCAAGCTCTATGATACATATGGATATCCAAGAGAACTGACAGAAGAAATTGCTTCTGATCAGGGATATACAATTGATGAAGCTGGATTTGAAAGAGAAATGGAAGCACAGAAAGAACGTGCTAGAGCTGCTAGAGGTGCAGAACAGTCTATGCATGGTCAGTCCAAGGATTTAATGGATTTCACAGAAGAAAGCAAATTCACAGGCTATACAGATTCTCACTCAACAGGTAAAGTTATCGGTTTATTCAAAGATGGCGTAAAGGTTGATTCCTTGAGTGACAGTGGAGATGTCATCTTAAGTGAAACTTGCTTCTATGCTGAAAGCGGTGGTCAGTGTGCTGATACTGGTAAAGTATGGAATGATACATTCAAAGCTGATGTAACTGACGTACAGAAGGCTCCACACAAACAGCCATTGCATCATTTAGAAAACATTGAAGGTACACTGCATGTTGGTGATATTCTAGAAGGTGAATATGACTATGCTGCTAGACAGCGTACACGTGCAAATCACTCTTCCTTGCATTTACTGCAGGCTGCATTAAAAAAAGTTCTTGGAGATCATATTGCACAGGCTGGTTCTTATAACTGTCCTGAATATGGCAGATTTGACTTCACACACTTTGAAAAGCCAACAGATGAACAGTTGAGTGAAGTTGAAAGAATCGTCAATGAAAAGATCAATGCATCTCTTCCAGTAACTACAGAAGTACTGGCAATTGAAGATGCAAAGAAGACTGGCGCAACAGCCCTATTTGATGAAAAGTATGGTGATGAAGTCAGAGTCGTATCCATGGGAGATTTCTCTAAGGAATTCTGTGGTGGTACACACGTAGATAATACAAACAACCTTGGCTCATTCAGAATCGTTTCTGAAGAATCTATCGGCAGTGGTGTCAGACGTATTACTTGTGAAACAAAGATGGAAGCTTATAACTCTTTCAAGAGCGAAGAAGAATATCTGAAGCAGACTGCTGCCTTATTAAAGATGAAGAGTTTTGATGGCTTACATGAAAGAATTCAGAAGCTATTGGAAGAAAATGCATCCTTAAAGAAACAGATCAATGAAGCTGAAAGTAAAGCAATGGCTTCTGAAGCTGATTCTGTACTAAGCAAGGCTGAAGAATACAATGGTATTCAGGCATTATTCCTGAAACTGCAGGGTAAAGATACAAAGGGATTGAAAGAATATGCTGAAACTTTAAGAAATAAATTAACAAACGGATTTGTATTTATTTCTAATGAAATTGATGGCAAGACAACTTTCGTATGTGCTTCCAGCAAGGAAGCAATCCAGAAGGGCATCAAAGCAGGTGATATCGTGAAGATGGCTGCTACAATGTGTGGCGGTAATGGTGGCGGTAGACCTGATATGGCACAGGCTGGTGCAAAGGATGCTTCCAAGATTGATGAAGCAATCCAAGCCATTAAAGAAAAACTGCAATAAGTGATAAAAGAGAGCGCACTGCTCTCTTTTATTGTTTCTTAAGATTTCCTTTATTTCTCATAATTTTTGCTTTTGGCTTTCTATACAATTTGTATATTTTAGAGTAGAATAGAAGCAATAAGGAGGATTCTATTATGACTCAAAAAAGTGTTACAGAAACAATTAGCTTTTCAGCAGAAGAATTAAGACGTGAGAATATCCGTGAAGTATTAAAACATGTTGAAAAAGCATTAAATGAAAGAGGGTATAATGCAATCAATCAGCTTGCTGGATACCTGATCAGTAATGATCCTGCTTATATTTCCTCTCATAACAATGCTAGAAGTGTCATTCAATCAATTGAACGGCATGAAATCATTGAGGAACTCGTTCGTTTCTATTTAGAGGAGCATGATAAATGAGTAAATACCTTGGATTAGACCTAGGTAGTGTTACTTGTGGAGTTAGTTTTTCTGAGACTGGTTTTATCGCATCTACTGTAAAAACAATACGCTTTAAACCAGATGACTATGATACAGCGATGGATCGTGTATTAGAAGTGGTTGAAGAAATGAAACCGGATGTCATCGTACTTGGACTACCATTGCTTGAAAATGGAGATGTTGCGGAAAGAGCTCAAATCTGCCTGGAATTTGGAAAAGTTTTAGAAGTTGAAAGTGGAATTCCTGTAAAAATGCAAGATGAAAGAAATACAACACAGGAATCTGAATCAATTCTACTGATGGCAGATGTTTCCAGAAAACATCGTAAAAAGAAAATTGATCAGTTAGCTGCTGTCCAGATTTTACAGCGCTATCTAGATTCACATTAAAAGGCGCAAAACGCCTTTTGCTTTGATAGGAGAATGAACATGGAAGATACAAAAATTATGACAATCACTGACGAAAACGGTCAGGAAAAAGAAGTTGAAATCATTTTAACTTTTGAAGATGACAAGAACAAAAAGAAATATGTTCTTTTTACTGATGCTAATACAGATGATGGAAATGTATATGCATACAGCTATGATGAAGATGGCAATATGATTGACATCGAAGATGAAGAAGAATGGAACATGTGTCAGGAAGTATTAGGCGCTTTTTTAGAGGAAGATGAATAATGGCTGAGAATAACACAAGAAAGGATCAAATCATCGACTATGATGAACTCGATGAATTGCCTGATGTTGTTCTTGGTGAACAGACGCTTGCCATGCGTAAATTACGTGAAAATGGCAAACCAGTTGTAGATACAAAACCAAAGCAGCAATCTAAGCAGAATAAAGCTTTAGATGAAGTAAATGTATATGATCAGACAACAGGCATTCCTAGTGTTGAAGAATTGCTGAAACAGAAGATTGAACAGTCAGAAATGGTAAAGGCTGATTCTGCACAGGAAAAGACAGTTGTTTTAGAAAAGTCTGTAGATGATGATTTTCATTTAGAAGAATTGAAAAAAGGGCAGAAATATAGAAACGGTACAAGAATTGATTATCTTGGGAATGAAGTTGAAATTGAAGACTTCAACCCAAATACTGCACGTTATAAAATCGTAGATAATGGCAGAACAAAATGGGTAACAGACAAGAACCTGAAGCTGATTGATCCTGAAATTCCTGTTTCTCTGCAAGATGAAGATCCTGGTGTGAACGATGAATTGTCTCCTGTTCTGGAAGAAGAAAATCAGGAAACAAAAGCGATTCCATTAGAAACAAAAAAGGAAAATATCAATGCGTTAGATTCTGCATATACAGGTACAGCAAGTGTTCCAAAACATGCTAGAACAACAAAACAGAGGGGCATTCCAACAAACCCAGTTCCATTTGAAGAATTATATAAAGAAGCATTTGTTTCCAGTGGTGAAACAGATGAAGAAAGGGCAATCCGCATGAAGAAAAGAAAAACAACACCTTTGATTCAGAAAATCGTTACTGTTATTATTGTTGTTCTTTTAACAATTCTTTGTGCCGGTGTCTATTTGATTTATTCTGGTTTACAGCCAGTGACTTCTACAAGTGAAGAAGTGAAGTTTATGGTAGAAGATGGCTCTACTGTAAAAGACGTTGCGAAAAAGCTGCAGGAAGAAAACATCATTAAGAATGCTGATGTTGCATATACTTATGCAAGATTGAATCAATTGACTGACGTAAAGCAAGGTCTGTTTACATTAGATAAAAGCTGGGGTATCAAGCAGATGTTTACATATCTGAATGATCAGAATGCTGCTAGAAGAGATCAGGTTTCTGTAACTGTGATCGAAGGTGACTGGGCAAAGGATGCTGCAAAAAAGTTCAGTGAAGTTACAAATGTATCCAGTGAAGATTTATTAGCATTATGGAATAATAAAGACTGGATTGTTTCACAGAAAGAAAAATATCCATTCTTGACGGATGATATGTTTAAGAGTGGGGTTCGTATCTATCTAGAAGGATATCTTGCTCCGGATACATACTATGTCAATAAAGAGACAACTGCAGAAGAAATCACAACAACACTTCTTGATCAGTCTTTGACAATCTTTAATAAGTACAAGGATCAGATTGCATCAAGTAATCATAGCATTGCGGATATCTATACAATGGCATCTATTATTCAATATGAAGCTGGTACAAATCCTGAAGATCTTGCAAAGGTTGCTTCTGTATTCTATAACCGCTTAGCACAAGGAATGAAACTGCAAAGTTCTGTAACTGTATGCTATGCAATTGACTTTGACAAGCTGGAAGATAACTGGCAGGCATGTGAAGTAAATCCTGATTTTGATTCTCCATATAACACATACAAATATGATGGCCTGACACCTGGTCCAATTGAAAATGCTGGAGAAGCAGCAATCAAAGCTGCAATTTCACCTGCAGATACTGATTATTTGTATTTTATGGCTGAAGTTTGTCCTGGTGGAGATGGTACGGTGCATTATGCAAAAACATTAGATGAACATAATGCAAATGTATCGAAATATTTGAAATGTTATTAATATGAAATACAGTTCTTGTGTTTATTTAGTAAAAGATGAACAGTGGCTGTTCTTAAAAAGAAACAAGAAGAAAAATGACGTCAATCACAACAAGTTTATTGGGGTTGGCGGAAAGTTAGAAGAAAATGAGACGATGGAACAATGTGCACGCAGAGAAGTGTTTGAAGAAACAGGATTGCATGTACATACATTAGAACATTATGGAACCATTCGTTTTCATTATCCGCATTTCGAAGATGAAATATGTGAGATTTATTTATCATATGATTTCAGTGGAACAATCCATTCTTGTGATGAAGGTGAACTAGTGTGGATTCCGCAAGATCAGATTTTTACACTTGACTTATGGGAAGGTGATATTCTTTTCTTAAAGAAAATGTTACGGAAAGAGCATTTTGATTTTGATCTTACATATGATGCATCGGATCGTTTAATACAATGCGTGGAGAATACAGTATGAAACCATTAATTATAGGAATTGCTGGTGGTTCTGCCAGCGGAAAAACATCTATTTCTAGACATATTCAGGAAAAATTTTCTGATTTGACTAGAGTACTTGTCATCCGTCAGGATGATTACTATAAAGATCAGTCTCATAAGCCTATGAGTGAAAGAATCAAGACAAACTATGATCACCCAAGTGCTTTTGACAATGATCTTCTTGTACAGCAGGTACATGATCTAATGGATGGAAAGCCTATTGAAAAACCAACCTATGATTTTGTAAATCATACAAGAAGTGATGTGAGTGAATGCTGTTATCCATGTGATGTTTTGATTCTTGAAGGATTATTCATCTTAGAAGACGAAAATCTTAGAAATCTATTGGATATCAAAGTGTTTGTTGATACGGATGCAGATATTCGTTTTATTCGAAGATTGAATCGAGATGTACAGGAGCGTGGCAGAACAATGGAAAGTGTTGTGAATCAATACATGTCTACGGTTCGACCAATGCATGAATCATTTATTGAACCATCAAAACGATTTGCGGATATTATCATCCCTGAAGGTGGTGCAAATACTGTTGCAATTGATTTGTTAAACACAAAAATTTCTAGCATACTGACAAGTGAAATGCTATAATACGAAAGCATGTAAAAAGGAGTAGAACAATGGCTGAAGAAAATAAAATCTATGTCACTGAAGAAGGTCTGAAAAAATTACAAGATGAATATGATAATCTGGTTCATGTAGTCCGTGAAGAAGTTAAGGCAGAACTTGCTGAAGCTCGTTCACAGGGTGACTTGAGTGAAAACGCTGACTATGATGCTGCTAGAGAAAAGCAGGCTGAAGTTGAACATCGTATCCAGGAATTGGAAAACATGTTACAGGTTGGACATTATGAAATCATTTCTACACAGAAGAAGGGTAAGAAAAATGTTCAGATTGGTAGCACAGTTACATTGAAGTTCATGGATACTGAAGAAGAAGCTCAGTATCATATTGTTGGTTCAACAGAAGCTGATCCATTAAATGGTAAAGTATCAAATGAAACACCTTTAGCACAGGCTATCTTAGGAAGCAAAACTGGAGATGTTGTTACTGTTGAAGTTGCTAAGCCTTACAAGGTTACAATTCTAAACATTAAGTAAGTTGGAAATTTTCCAACTTTTTTTTGGAACTTTAGAAAAACACGTGAATAACTATATTGTAGGAGGTTATGTTATGAACCAGAATAGCATTCACAATATAGAGCATTCTTATCAGTTTCATCCTGTTTTCTTGAATTCTATAAATGATAAAAGAATCATTCAATGGATTGAATCCATCACTCATCTTAAAATTCAATCCATAAAAAAACACCATTCAACTGATGCTGAAGATGATTCTGTTGTATTTGAAGTCGTTTTTGAAGGGTCAGACGACGTATATACTGTCATCATTAAACTTGGCAAAAAGCTTCTAAAAGACAAAATCATAAATCAAAATACACAAAATGCATATGAAAAGACAGTTTTTGATTATCGTCCTTCTTCTTATAGGAATTTTAAGTGTTGATCTTAAACCAGTTTCCTTATCTGATCCTGAAAATACACGAATTCATGTTTCTATCAAAGGGGCAGTTGAAAAAGAAGAAACAATCAGTTTAAAGCAATATGCAACGGTACAGGAAGCAATTGACCAGATTCAGCTCAAAGAGAATGCTGATATTTCTTCTCTTAACCCAAACATGGTATTAAAAGATGCCGACGTATTATCGATACCATATCAGACAGATGAAGAAGAACTCCCACGCATTTCTATCAACCAGGCAACACGTGAAGAGCTGCAGCAGTTAGATGGTATTGGTCCATCAACTGCAGATGCAATTATTCAATATCGTGAGGAACATGGTCTGTATCAGACAATTGAAGATATCATGAAAGTCAAAGGAATTGGAAATGCAAAGTTTGAGAAAATCAAAGAGAAGATTACGTTATGACTTCGTGTAAGAATCATTGTGTATTTTTATCTCTTCTTATGTTTCTTTTTGCTTTGTGTTATCAAAAGATATTTGTTTTATCTCTTTGCTGCTGTATTGTTCTTTGGATACTTCGTACAAAAGATCATAGCTTTTTATTTGTATGTACTATTTTAGTGATATTTTCTATTCCACGAGGATATACAAGATATCCTGACATGAAGGAAGGAAAAGCAATCCAGGTTTCTTCTTCGTATGCAATTTTAAAAAGTGGAAATCAAAAGGTTATTGTCTATACAAAAGAGCCTTTATTTTTTGATTAGACGTTTGGTGCACACTCGTGACTTCAGTCGTGAGTAAACTAAACAATATAGTTAGCGTATAAAGAAATTTGTACGTAGTGGTATACTACAATACCCAACAAAGAGACTGAATTGCTGGAATAATTCGTAAAGGCAGTTGAGCTACAACGCAGGTTTGAAATACAGCCAAGCGTGAATGCGGCGAAAGCAGAAAAAATCAACTGTATGGTGCATGGTCAAACCCTAAACGCTTGCAAATCGAAAATCAGCAGCTAAGCTCCGAATAGGAGAAAGTTCAACGACTATCCCTCGTGAGGGGAGTACATCCAAGCGGATGGAAGTGGTCTCGCCTGAAGCAGTGGAGATAACATCAAAGCTGTCATGGATAAGATATAGTCTGTGCCTGTATGAAAGTTCAGGATGTCCCAAAAGGACTGCCATAGAAGCAGCGAGCTATGGTGAACAACAACTACTCAAAGTTCTTTTGAGTTTTTACATATGTTATTTTAAAATATTTATATTTGTTTACAAATCAAAGGATTTTGCTTATACCTATGTTATAATATTTATAGAGAGGTTTCTATGAATATTGTACATGGCAGAGGTTACGTTTACGGATTGCAATACCACATTGTGTTTTGTGTGAAATACAGAAAAACCAATACTTACTGGCGAAGCTGAAACTCGATTGAGAGACATATTCTCAATGATTGCTGAAGATAACTGCTTCACAATCGAGGAGATGAATATGGACAAGGATCATGTTCACCTGCTTATAAGCTGCTCCCCTCAAAACTATATACCTTCAATGATGAAGGCCTTGAAAGGTGTATCAGCACATAAGCTGTTCAAACAAATGCCAGAATTGAAAAAGGAATTGTATAAAGGTCATTTGTGGAATCCATCTTATTTCGTGGCTACTGTGTCAGAAAATACAGAAACCCAGATAAGAGAATACATTCGAGCACAGAAGGTGGTAAATGTATGACGATTACAAAAGCTTATAAAGTCAGACTTTACCCAACAAAAACACAGCAAGAACTGATGATCAAAACATTTGGATGTACACGGTTTGTGTACAACAAAGCATTACACATCTGCCAGGAAACATATCGTGCTTCAAAAAGACTAGTATTTTATGACGAACTCAGTAAAATGCTCACTTTTTGGAAAACTACTGAAGAGCTGTGTTTCCTGAAGGAAGTAGACAAGTTTGCTTTACAGAACAGTTTGAGAAATCTAAAAAAAGCTTTCACCAATATGAAAGGCGGATCAGGATATCCAAACTACAAATCCAAACACGATCATTATGATTCTTATACAACACAACCTACGAATAACAATATTTCAGTAGATAATACCTACATCAAACTGCCCAAACTGGGGCATGTCAGATATCGTGATAAGAAAACACCACAAGGTAAAATTCGTAATGTCACTATATCTAGAACGCCTTCTGGCAAGTATTATGCCAGCGTTTGTGTTGAGACAGAGGATGTTAGGGAATTGCCGATGACAGGTAATCAAATCGGTATTGATCTTGGAATCAAAGGATTCTGTACTATGAGCAATCACGAGAAAGTAGAAAATCCTCGCTTTCTGAATAAGACACTGCAACAGATACAGAAACTCCAAAGAGAGCTATCTCGAAAATCAAAAGGTAGTTCCAATTGGGAGAAGAACCGTATCAGACTTGCACGTTTGTATGAAAAAGCAACAAATCAGAAAAGGGATTTTCTTGAGAAACTGTCCACAAGAATAGTGAGTGAGAATGATGTCATCTGTATTGAAGATTTACATGTGTCAGGTATGGTGAAAAATCATAATCTTGCACAATCCATTCTCAGTGCATCGTGGTATGAATTTGTGGCTAAGCTAATATACAAAGCTAAGTGGTACGGTAAGACGGTAATCAAAGTCAATCGTTTCTACCCAAGCAGTCAGCTTTGTTCTGCATGCGGTCATAAAAATCCGTTGGTTAAAGATCTATCAATTAGAGAGTGGATATGTCCAGTATGTGGAATATCTCACGATAGAGATATCAACGCATGTACAAATATTTTAAACGAAGGCTTAAGGCAACTTGAAGTTGTCTAACATATGTAAGAACCGCAGGAACTGCGGGGATAGCCTGCTAATATATCTGAGAACGGGGAATGAACAATCATTCTAGGGATACAGAGTTCGCAGGAACCTCGTGACTTCAGTCATGAGTAGTTCAGGCATCATATACAGTGACTACTGAATTTAAAAGGGTTGATGAATCCTTTCATTCATATGGATTTTCGTATTCACACTGGCTGAACAGTCAGGGAATCTATTATGCAGTAGATGAATCTTTCATTACGTTAAAGAAAGAAAACATTTCGATACGAAGATGGATTCAGAAAAAAATCAATACCATAGAAGATGTATCGATACAGTCACTATTAAATAAAAGCCTGTTAAATATTAAAGATACGAAAGAAAACTCATGGATGAAAGAAGCAGGGTTTTCTTATATTTCGATACTGTTTCTGTTTCATGTAATCTGTAAATATTTCATGAGTGAAAAAAAGAAAGATGTCGTGCTTTCTGTAATTACGATTCTTCTATTAATTGTGTATCGCTTTCCTATGATTCTTGTTGAAAATCTTTTATTCCGTGTATCTCGCTATTTTCCACTGTCCAGACAGAAGTCTGCTTCACTTATCACAATGTTCATTATGTTTTTTTATCCTTCTGAGATTACTTCTGCTTCTTTTCTGATTCCTTCTCTCTACCATTATTCATTTTTATTTAATGAGCACAAAAAAGGAATCCTGTTTCTATTGATTTCAATCTTGCAAAGTATCTTATTTCAGACAATCAATCCAATGCGTTCTTTCCTGTATCCCTTGAACATGTTTCTGCATGGTTTCTTCTTTCTATTTTCTCTTGTGCGTTTCTTTACACCTGTTGATTTTGTGTCTTTGATTGCTTCAGCATTACAGTTATTCAATACATTGATGAATGCATTTTCTCTAAAAGGTTCCATTGCTGGTGCTGGATGTATTTTCTATATCCTTGTTGTCAGCATGTTTCATCATAAAGTCAAAGCTGCAATTGTATTGTTATATATATTTCAGATAACTGGATTATTTCATCCATGTATGGAAATGACAATGATCAATATAGGACAGGGAGATGCTATCTTAATTCGTGCGCCATTGAACAGTGACAATATCTTAATTGATACTGGCAAACCATCAGCATACAACGCTTTAAAAACATATCTGGATGCAAAAAGTATTTATGTCATTAATACATTGATCATTACACATAATGATAATGATCATAGTGGAAACAAGACGAACATTCAAAAAGACTTTACAGTAAAGCAATGCATTGAAACACATCAAACAACAATACAGTCTTCTATTTTCACACTCCAGGATATCAATGAAATACAAAGTGAAGATGAGAATGACAGCTCCATTGTCAATGTCGTTAACTTTAATGGAAAACAGGTGTGTCTAATGGGTGATGCATCAGACAAAACAGAAGAAGAAATCATCCATAAATATCCAACGTTATCTTGCGATATTTTAAAACTTGGTCATCATGGTTCATCAACATCATCTTCTGATCAGTTTTTAGATGTTGTACGTCCAGAAACTGCCTTGATTTCATCAGGTGCCTACCGTATCTATCATCATCCAAGTGAAGAAACAATACAGAAATTATTGAAACGACATATCCCGTATTTCGATACAAAAACAAGTGGGGATATCACAATTCTATGTTTTGGCAAGATTCGTGTTTTTATTACATCGAGATTTGAAATAGGTCTGATATAATAGATGCATGTCAGTTTATATTTATTGTGGTGAAGATATCTATCGTATTGAAGAAGGCTTGAAACTGCTTTTGAACAAAAGGCATATTGATGCAGATCATACAGTTACAATTGATGCATCAGACAAGCGTTCTTTTACGATTGAAAGTGTACTTGTTGAATGCGATTCTTTTTCCTTGTTTGATGATGAATGTAAAGCCATTATTGTGAAAAACCCTTTCTTTCTTTCATCAAGTTCCAAGGAAGCTGAAAAGCCAGCAAAAACAGATACACCTGCAGTCAAAAAAAGAAAAGAAAATGAAGCAGGTAGACGTGAGAAAAGATTAGCTTTGATGGAAAAGTATTTGTTGAATGAAAATCCAAATACAATTCTTGTTTTTGAATGCCATGGATATCAAGCCGACTCCAGAAAAAAAGATTTTAAGCTTTTAGAAAAGTACAATGCACAGATTGTATCCTTCAAAAAAATGGATGAAATGGAATTTCAGAAATATGTTGATCAGAATCTCAAGCAAAAAGGAATTTCATTAACTGCAGAAGCAAAAGCTGAACTTCTTTTACGCCTTGGCGGAGATACAATGCTGCTCCATTCTGCAATTGAAAAATTAGATCTTTACGGAGAAAAAAATCTCAATCTGAATGATATCAAGCATCTTGTATCTTTAAATTCAGATGTGAATATTTTTCAATTGACAACTGCGTTTACACAAGGAGATTTGAAGGGCTGTATGGAAGCTGTAGATGATATGCTTCTTGCCAATTACAACTATACAGTCATGATCAGTATGTTATCCAAAAGATTACGTACGATGTATAATATGATGTTGCTGCATGAAACTGGATATTCCAATGATGAAGTTGCAGCAAGGATGCATGTGAAAAGCGGGTTTGTATATTATGCATTAAAAGATGCTTCTCATTTTTCATCAAAGCAAATATTATCTTATTTAAACGAACTGGCAGGTATGGATCAAGGAATCAAGCAAGGCACATTAGATCCAAAAAACAGTTTTGAAAATTTTTTAATCAGAAACGGAAAGAGGAAACATGCAGGGTATCAAAGAACTTTTTAAAATTGGAAGAGGACCATCATCTTCACATACACTTGCGCCAGAAAGAGCGTGCAAGTTATTTCTAGAGGTCAATGGAACATATCCAGGATATCTCGTAGAACTTTATGGATCATTATCTTTAACAGGAAAAGGGCACCACACAGATAAGATCATTGAAGAAACGTTAGGTGGCAATTGTAAAGTTGTCTTTAATCTTGACTGGGATGAAAGCTTTCCAAATGGATTCTATATATATGGATTAGATGCAGATGGAAACAAGCAGGTGAAATGGACCGTCTTCTCGATTGGTGGAGGAAGCATCCAAATCAAGGAACATCCTGTCAATTACAATGATGAAGTGTATTTTGAAACTTCTTTAGAAAAAATCTATCAGGTTTGTGAAAAGAATCATGAAACTTTAATGGAGTATGCGCAAAGACATGAAAGTGATATTCGTACATATCTTTCTGATATTCTAGATGCAATGTGTGCTTGTGTGAAACGTGGATTAAGTGAAGAAGGCATGCTTCCTGGTGAATTACAGATGCGTCGTTCTGCGCATGATTTATATTTACAAGGATTGCATGCAAATATGTCTGATCAAAGAGATATTCGTCTGATGTCATATGCATATGCAGCAAGTGAAGAAAATGCTGCAGGCCATACATGTGTTACTGCACCAACGCTAGGTGCATGTGGGGTACTTGCTGCATTTATGTATTACGCATATAACGATTGTGAAATTACAAGAGAAAAATGTATTGATGCTTTGATCATTGCTGGTATTTTTGGAAATGTTGTAAAAACAAATGCTACGATTTCCGGTGCTGTTGGCGGATGCCAGGCAGAAGTTGGTACTGCCGTATCTATGACTGCTGCTGCCTGTGCATATTTAGAAGGCCTGCAGCCTTCCCAGATTGAATATGCTGCAGAAATTGGTATGGAACACAATCTTGGCTTGACTTGTGATCCAGTTCTTGGATATGTCATGATTCCGTGTATTGAAAGAAATGCCGTTGGTGTTAGAAGAGCAGTCGATTCTGCAAATCTTGCAAAGTATTTATCTAGAGTCAGAAGTCATCTTGTATCTTTTGATATGGTCGTAGAAACAATGAAAGATACAGGCTCTCAGCTGCCTCGTTCCTTACGCGAAACCGCAGAAGGAGGATTAGCAAAAGAGTGGGAGAAATAAAACATATTATTCATCCATTTGAACCAGTTTACGATGCTTCTAGTAAAGTATTGATTCTTGGTTCTTTTCCATCTGTTGTTTCTAGAGAAAAAAACTTCTATTACATGAATGCAAACAATCGTTTCTGGAAAGTCATGGAAGCTTTATTTCAAGAAGAAATACGTGATAAAAAGCAATTCTGTCTTGATCATCATATAGCATTATGGGATGTTATTTATTCTTGTACGATCAAAGGAAGCTCAGATTCTTCCATTCAGAATGTACAGGTCAATGACATTCCACTGCTATGTCAAAATTCAAATATTCAAGCAATATTTTTAACAGGCAAGAAAGCATTTCAGCTATATGAGAAATATATTGATTTAGACGTAGAACATATTTACTTACCATCTACAAGCAGTGCAAATGCAAAAATGCATTTAGATCAGCTTGTAGAATCATACAAAATTATTTTGGAGAAGTTATGAAGAAAGTTGAACTATTAGCACCTGCAGGAAATATGGAAGCTTTAAAAGCAGCAGTCAATGCAGGGTGTGATGCAGTATATCTCGGATTGAAATCTTTTTCTGCAAGAGCGTTTGCGGGAAACTTTTCTCATGAAGAATTTATAGAAGCCATTCATTATTGTCATACAAGAAATGTAAAAATCTATTGTACGATCAATACAATGCTTTATGAAACGGAAATAGAAAATGCCAAAAAAGAAGTTGACTTTCTTTATGAAAATGACTGTGATGCAATTTTAATTCAGGATCTTGGACTGTTCCATTATGTTAGAACATGTTATCCAGATATGCCTGTTCATTGTTCTACACAGATGCACATTCATAATCTCAAAGGCGTTGAATTCATGAAAAATCAAGGTGTTGAAAGAGTTGTTCTTGCTAGAGAAACACCACTCGAGATCATTCAGCAGGCATGTCAAATGGGTGTTGAAATTGAAGTATTTACGTATGGTGCAATCTGTATTTCTTACAGTGGTCAATGTATGATGAGTGCCAGTGTGAAAAACAGAAGTGCAAATCGAGGGATGTGTGCACAATGCTGCAGACTGAAATATACGCGTGTTGATGGCTCTCACTTCAAAGAAGGAGATTATATTCTTTCTCCAAAAGATCTGAATGTCATTGATCAGCTTCCTTCACTCCTTGATGCTGGTGTATCTTCATTGAAAATTGAAGGCAGAATGAAGAGAAGTGAATATGTCTATCTTGTGATTAAAACATTTAGAGAAGCAATTGATGCATACTATGCAAACAAAACATATCATGTATCCAGCGAACGCTTGAAGCAGCTGGAAGAAATGTTCTATCGTGGATTTTCTAATGGTCATTTATTCCATGATGATGTTACGCATCGAATGAGTCAGTATCGTCCAAACCATCAAGGTATTGCTATTGGTAAAGTATTAGCATATCGCAATGGTCGAGTACAGGTAAAATTAAGTGATGATCTATATCAGAATGATGGTTTACGAATTATCAATGAACCACATGATACAGGCTTATCTGCAATCAAGATCTATAAGAATGACTTGCTTGTCAATCATGCAAAAGCAAATGATATCGTATGGATTACATGTCCAAGTGATCCTGCACCAAAAAAAGGACAAATTCTACGTAAAACAACAGATACACACCTGCTAGACTGGATCCATGCACAGATGGAAGAACATCCTCGTTTGATTCCATTGCGTATGAAATATCGCGCATTGACCGGTCAGCCTTTTGAAGTCATTGTAGAAGATGAAAATGGACATGTAGCAAAGGCACAAAGTGATTCCATCATTGAAAAAGCAAAGAATGCTGCTGTTACACAAGACAAAATCGTGCGTTCTCTATCTAAAACAGGAGAATATCCATACGAAATTGTAGATATTCATGGCGAGGCAGAAGATATTTTCTTGCCTGTTTCTATCATGAATGAAACAAGAAGACGTGCGTTGCAGCTGCTTGATGAAGCAAGAAGTACCTATCGCATCAATGCTGGCAAACAGCCATATCATCTAGAATTATGTGAAAACACGGATGTATTGTCTAGAATCATCTATGAATCTTCTTCAGTTGATTTCAATAATAGCGATATCCATCACATGCATCATTTAGATGTCATTGATGAAGATAACAAAGAGAAAAATACATACAGTGATGTACTGATCAGCAGTGTATGTGATTTGAATAATACATTAGATCATTGTATTGCTTCACCAACAATGAATCTTGCCAACTCATATGCTTTAGCATATGTATTATCGCAAGGTGCAAGTGGCGTTATATTCTCTAGTGAAATGGACAATGAACAAATCAAACAGGCTCTTGATGCATTTGCAGATCGTTATGGCTTTGTACCAAAAACATATCGTCTTGTATATGGCAAGCGTACTGTCATGTATATCAAAGACCGTTTTGTTAACGAAGATATAAATGCAATTAGAGATTTGAATGATCTTGTATATGAAGTTAAAAAAGAAAATAAAATCACTACGATCCATGAACCAGCACTCTACGTTTCCAAAAATCCATATTGTTATGGATCTTACTTGATAATTGAAGGAAAGAAGAGTATGGATATCCTTGAGGAAAGCTATGAAGAAATTTCTAGAAGAATTTAAAACGTTTGCTTTAAAAGGCAATGTAATGGGCATGGCTGTTGGTGTCATTATTGGAGCTGCATTTCAGGCAATTGTTTCTTCACTTGTTTCAGACATCATCTCACCATTGCTTGGATCATTTGCGGGAATGAATTTTGATACCTTATTTGTATCAATCAATGGTGCTACATTAGCATATGGAAAGTTTATTACCGCAGTGATCAACTTTCTCATCATGGCATTTGTACTATTCATGATTGTGAAAACAATCAATAAAATATCTTCAATGCTCCATGAAGAAAAAGTAGAAGAAAATGAAAAGAAAAAGAGTGATGAACTGATTGCTTTAGAAAAAATCGTTTCCTTGCTGGAAGAAAAAAATAAAAAATGAAACTGTTTTGTTTAGGAAATACTTCTTGAATCAAACAGTTTTTTATTTGAAAAATATATCTGAAAATGCAATGGAATCTTGTGTATTTTTTAACAAATCAAACGTTCGTAAAAAGAAGTGGAAATGTTCGTTTTCCATTTATTTTATGCACCTTTTTTGGTATAATCGTCTGTGGTCTAAAAAGGAGTTATCAATGTTTTTAAAAAGAATTGAAATGCAGGGTTTTAAAAGCTTTGCGGATAAGACAATCATCTCATTTGATAATCCAATTACAGGTGTTGTTGGACCAAATGGCTGCGGTAAATCAAACATCACTGATGCAGTTCGTTGGGTCCTGGGTGAACAAAGTGCAAAAAGTATGCGTGGTGAGAAAATGAATGATGTGATCTTTGCCGGAAGTGCAGATCGCAGAAAACTCAACATGGCAGAAGTTACACTTGTTTTTGATAACAGCAATCATATTTTAAATAGTGAAAAAGAAGAAATAGAAGTGACAAGAAGATTGTTCAGAGATTCAGGAGATGCTGAATATCTGATTGATCGTAATCACGTACGTCTCAAGGATATCGTTGATTTATTTTTGGATACTGGACTTGGAAAAGATTCCTTGTCCATTATTTCTCAGGGTACAGTTGTTTCCTTTGCGGATGCAAAACCACAAGATCGTAGAGGCATCTTTGAAGAAGCAGCTGGTGTAGCAAAGTACAAAAAGAGAAAACTGGAAAGTTTATCGAAACTGGAACGCACAAAAGAAAATCTTGAAAGATCAGCGGATATTTTAAATGAGCTTGAAAAGCAGGTTTCTCCTCTGAAGCGTCAAGCGCGTAAAGCTGAGTTGTATCGTGAAAAGAAGGCACGTTTAGAAGAAATTGAAATATCTGTATTGGTAAATGAAATTGATGATGCAAATAAAGAAATTGAAGCTTTAGAAAAAGCTTTATTTGATGTAGAAACAAAGGCAACAATGTTTTCTACAGATATTCAAATATCAGAAACAAAATTACAAGATGCAAGAAAACAGATTTCTGCATTAGATAAAGAAGTACAAACATTACAGGATGAATTAATGCAGAACTTCAATGATGTATCTGCATTAGAGTCTCGTAAGACAGAACTTGATGAAAAAAGAAAATACATCGTCGAAACTGGAAGTAATGAACAAAAAGCAAAAGAATTAAAAGAGTTAGTCGATGCAGCAAAAATTGAATTTGAAGATCGAAAATCTAGACTGGATGCTTTAAATACTGAAATTCGTCTGTATTCAGAAAAACTGAATCAGGCTGCTACAAATATTGTTGATAAATCCAGCAATTATGATCAGGCATCCAATCGTTTGAGATCTTTAGAAAACAGAAAGAATGTTCTGGATTCATTGTTACGTAATCCATTCAATAACCAGCAGGGTATCAAATCCATTATGGATCATGCAAATGCATTGCATGGTATCTTAGGTGTCATTGGTCAGGTATTGAATGTGAAAGATGGCTATGAAGAAGCAATTTCTACATCTCTTGGCGGTGCAATGAATAACATTGTGACGCAGGATGAACAATCTGCAAGAGACGCCATCCGTTTCTTGACAAGAAATATGAGTGGTAGAGCTACGTTCTTACCATTAAATGTCTGCAAGCCTCGCTATGTGCGTAAAGAAGATCTGATTGTCTGTGAAAATACAGAAGGGTATTTAGGAACAGCTTCTTCCTTTGTTGAAAATGATCCTAAATTCAATCCTGTTGTAGAAAATCTTTTAAGCAACGTTCTGATCGTAGATTCCATGGAACATGGTAACCGCCTGTCAGCTTTAACGAATCGTTTATACAAAATCGTTACGCTGGATGGAGATGTTATCCATCGTGGTGGTTCTATGACGGGTGGCAAGACAAAGCACAACACAAATCTTGTCACAATGAAAAAAGAAAGTGATGAGATTGCTGAAAAGCTTGATGCTGAAAGAGCACGTGTAACGCTTGCTAGAAAAGAATATGATCAGGCGAATCGTGAACGTGAAGAAGCCGCAAGATATCTTCAAGAAAAAAGATATTCTGCAGCTGCTTTGGAACCTGTTGTTGATGCTAAGCAGGCAAAATATGAAAAGCTAAGCAATGATTTCTCTTTACTATCTCCTAATCAGGTAGATGATAGTGATGCTACACAGGCACATGCTGATGATCTGGTTGTTAGATTGAATGAAGCATATTCAAGAAGAGATGCAATCACAAATGAAATCAAAGTGAAACGTGAAAGAAGAATCTCACTGAATACTGATATTGAGCGTAAAGAAGCACAGCTTTCTCAAATGCGTAAAGATTTGAAAAATGCAGAAGATTCGATTGCCAATATCAAAATAGACCGTTCTAGATTTGAGTCCCGAATGGAAGCAAATTTACAGCGTCTTGCGAGTGAATATCAGCTGACATTTGAATTTGCAAAAACAAAAGTAGATGGCGAAATCATTGAAAATGCAAAAGAAGAAGTTGCAAAATTGAGAAGTGAAATTGAACATCTTGGCAACATCAATATGAATGCTCCAGAAGAATATTCTGAAGTGAATGAAAGATACGAAACGTTAAAGAAGAATATCGAAGAACTTACAATGAGCAGAGATAAGATCTTATCCGCAATTGATGAAATGGATACGATCATGAAGAAGCAATTCAAAGAAACATTTGATGCAATCAACAGTGCATTTGATGATATCTTCAGAAGCTTATATGGTGGGGGAAAGGCAAAATTATTTTTGCTGGATCCGTCTGATATCTTAAATACAGGCATTGACATTGATGCACAGCCTCCAGGAAAAGCAGTACAGAATAACATGTTATTCTCAGGTGGTGAAAAGAGTTTAATAGCCTTGTGTGTATTATTTGCAATATTAAAGGTTAAACCTGTACCACTTGTTATTCTAGATGAAGTTGAAGCTGCCTTAGATCCAGGCAACGTAGAACGTTTTGCTTCTTTCCTGCATAACTACACAGATCGTACACAATTCTTAGTTGTAACGCACCGTGTTGGTACAATGGAAAAAGCAGATGTTCTGTATGGTGTAACAATGCAGAAACAAGGTGTCTCTCAAATGCTCAAAGTTGAATTAAAGGAAGCTGTGAATCTCGCAGATACAGGAGAAAGTGCATGAGTTTTTTAAGCAAACTAAAAGAAGCTTTTTCTAAAAAAGAAGATAAAGCACAATATTTAGCTGGATTTCAGAAAACAAACGAAACATTCGGTGATGCTTTAAGCAAGATGGAATATGAATTCCATGGATGTGATGATGATTTTCTGGAACAGTTAACAATTATTTTACTGGAAAGTGATGTTGGTATTGAAACTGCAGATTTGATCTGTGACAAACTCAAAGAAAAATGCAAAGACTTCCCATCACTTACATTCCATTGGACAATGAACTTCTTAATGGAAATCATGAAGGAAATCTATGATGAATATGAAGATGTTCCTGTACAGTGGAATGAAAATGGAACAACAGTATTCTTTCTGGAAGGTGTTAATGGTTCTGGCAAAACGACAACTGCTGCAAAGCTTGCGTATATGTGGGTGAATCAAGGCAAAAAAGTTGCGTTTGTTGCGGCAGATACATTTAGAGCTGGTGCAATTGATCAGCTTGCTGAGTGGGGGGAAAGACTCAACTGTCCAGTCATCAAAGGCAGAGAAAATGGTGACCCTTCTGCAGCAATCGTAGATGGATGTCGTTTCGCGAAAGAAAAGGGTGCAGATATATTGATTTGTGATACTGCAGGCAGATTGCAGAACAAAGTCAATCTCATGAAAGAACTTGAAAAAATGAATCGTGTCAGTGCGCGTGAAATTGAAGGTGCACCGCATAATACATGGCTTGTATTAGATGCTACAACTGGACAGAATGGTTTATCCCAGGCTGAAGTATTTGCACAAAGTACTAAGCTGACAGGCATCATTCTGACAAAGATGGATGGTACTGCAAAGGGTGGAATTGTCCTTGCAATCAAACATAAATTACATGTACCTGTATTGTATCTAGGCCTTGGTGAACATCCAGATGATCTCAGACCATTTGATTTAGATTCATATCTATACAGTATCTCTGAAGGACTGAACCATAATGGATAAGTTCGAGATGAATGAATTATTAGATTTCTATGGTGGCTTATTAACAGAAAACCAGCAGAAGATTTCAAATGATTATTTCAGAGAAGATTATTCGTATCAGGAAATTGCTGAAAATATGAATATTTCTAGAACAGCAGTCTATGATACGATCAAACGTGTAAAACAAGAACTGGAAAATTATGAGTCCATTCTTGGCTGCAGCAAAGCGTATAAAAACAGATGCAGTATTTATAAAAAAATCGAAGAAAGTACAACAGACGAAAATGTACTTTCTTATATCAAGGAATTAGAAAGTAATGAAAATGGAGGGTATTATGAGTAAAGTTATCGCAGTGAATTCTGGTTCTTCTTCTTTAAAGTTTCAGGTATTTGATATGCCTAGTGAAACTGTATTAACAAGTGGTCAGGCAGAAAGAATTGGCCAGGAAATGGGTGCATTTACAATTAAAGTAAATGGAGAAAAGAAAACACAGGAATTACCAATTGCAGATCATCAGGTAGCTGTTGATTTAATGTTAAAGGAATTGGTTGAAAACAATATTGTTGCTTCTTTAGATGAAATCAAGGGTGCTGGACATAGAATCGTTCAGGGTGGTTCTTATTTCTCTGGCAGCGTTGAAGTAAATGAAGATGTTGTCAATAAGGTTGAAGAATTAAGTGATCTTGCTCCATTACACAATCCAGCACACTTAGTATGCTATAGAGCTTTATGCAAGGCATTGCCAAATATCAAACATGTATTTGTATTTGATACAGCTTTCCATCAGACAATGACAGAAGAATCCTACTTATTCCCAGTACCATATGAATGGTATGAAAATTATAAAGTAAGAAGCTATGGTGCACATGGTACATCTCACTGGTATGTTAACCGTAGAACCGCTGAAATCTTAAACAAGAACGTTGAAGAAATGAATATGATTACATGTCATTTAGGAAACGGTGCTTCTATTACAGCAATCCGTAACGGTAAAGTCATCAATACATCTATGGGTCTAACTCCACTTGGAGGAATCATGATGGGTACACGTTGTGGCGATATCGATCCAACAGTTGTTTTCTACATGGAAGAAAAATTACATGCTACTCCAGAAGACATGGATAACTACCTCAATAAGAAGTCTGGTATGCTAGGTGTATCTGGAATTTCCAGTGACTGCAGAGATATTGAAGCTGCATATAACAAGGGGGATGAAAGAGCAATTCGTACAATGAATCTTTACATCAACCGTATTGTCAATGTTGTTGGTGGCTACTTTGCACAGTTAGGTCATGTTGATGCAATTGCATTCACAGCTGGTATTGGTGAAAATGACTCTTTAGTTCGTGAAAAGGTATGTCAGGGTCTTGAAGAATGTATGGGACTTTCTGTTGACTATGAAGCTAACAAAAATTGTCATGGAGAAGAGCTTGTGATTTCCAAGAAAGATTCTAAAGTTGACGTTGTTGTATGTCCAACAAATGAAGAACTTGTTATCGCAAGAGATACAGTTCGTATTTTAGGCCTTTAATATGGACTTCTCTGTATTATTAGAAGAAATTAAACAGGCAGATACGATTACAATTTTTCGTCACGTATCGCCAGATTGTGATGCGGTTGGCTCACAATTTGCATTGAAAAACTGGATTGAAGATAATTTTGAAGGAAAACATGTGTATGCCTGCGGAAAAGAAGTTACACATCAGGCAGAATGGCCTGACAATGATGAAGTCAACGATGATATTATTGCTTCTTCCATTGCTATCGTACTCGATACCGCAAATAAACAACGCGTAGATGATGAACGTTTCGCTCAAGCTTTAAAAGTAATTAAAGTGGATCATCATCCTGATCGTGAACCATTTGGTGATATTTGTCTCATCAATGATTCAGCAGCCGCAACATGTGAAATACTTACATTTTTCTTTGATACATATAAAGAATATGTTTTTTCTCAAAAGACAGCAGAATATTTATATCGCGGATTATTAACAGATTCTTTGAATTACACGACAAACAATACAACACAGGAAACATTAAAAGCAGGAGGAATTCTTGCTTCTACGGGCTTAGATTTATCAAAGATTTCTCATGATGTATTTGATAACAGTATTCGTGGATTCAAGTTTACAGGATATATTATTTCTCATACAGAAGTACTCGATAATGCATTTGCCTATGTCATTATTGATGAAGAAACATATACGTCATATGGTCTAAATGCTTCTGATGCTCGTAGTTTTGTTGGTAAATTATCAAATGTCAGAGACTTTTCTGTCTATGCTGTATTTACAACAAAAAAAGATGCATCTGGCAAAACATTATATGATGGATCACTCAGATCTAAAAAGAATAGAATTAATGACATTGCTGAAAAGTTTGGTGGAGGAGGACATGCCTGCGCTGCTGGCGTGAAAAATCTGACACAGGAAAACATGACAAATATACTGAATTTATTAAGAAAAAGAATTTAAAAAAGTTTATTTGTCAAGTATTGTATAAACTCAATAGCATGATAGAATAGTTTAGTCATAAAGGAGGATATATTATGGAAGTTGTTAACAAGAAAGTACTCGCTGACAAAGTCGCAGAAGAAAATGGAATCACTAAGAAGCTTGCTTCTGAAGTAATCGATACATTATTTGCTACAATGACTGAAGCATTAAAGGATGGCAAGAAAGTAGATATCACAGGATTTGGAAAGTTTGAAGTTAAGCAGAGAGCTGCAAGAACTGGAATCAATCCTCAGACAAAAGAACAGATCCAGATTGCTGCTACAAACGTTCCTGGTTTCAAAGCTAGTAAATCTTTAAAAGATATCGTTCGTTAATAAACATATCAGAAGAGGGAAACCTCTTCTTTTTTTATGCATGAAAAAAGCTCATTTCATATGAATGAGCTTTTACATAGACTGATTCTGTTTTAATCGTTTTAATACATCTTCCAGAATTGGAGAAGGAACGAAGTCACGAATATCACCATCGTTCATTGCAATCTCCTTCACAGTAGAAGAAGAAAGGAATGTGTATTCTGGTCGAGCAATCAAGAAGAATGTTTCGATAGAAGGGTTGATCTTCATATTTGCGGTTGCAGTAGCCAATTCATATTCATAGTCAGAAACTGCTCGAATACCACGGATCATCGTTTTTGCACCAATGCCTTCAGCAATATTGACCGTTAATCCTTTTCCACTCATGACAGAGATCTTAGATGCATTTTTTAGTGTATTTATGCTCTTTTGAATCATTTCGACTCTTTCTTCAACTGTAAAAAGGTTTTGTTTTCTTGGATTCTGATTAATTAATACGACAACTTCATCAAAGATATTTGCTGCTCGTTCAATAATATCTAAATGTCCATTTGTTAATGGATCAAATGTTCCAGGATAAACTGCTTTCATAATTTCACCTCGCATGTCTACTGTAAAGTTAGAAAACTATTTTGTAAAGAATTTTTGAATGTAAGCGCTTAGAGTTGTGTACTTTGTAAAAGGCTTTCACAAAGTGTTAAAACTTTCACAAATTACTCAGAAATCTTATTGAATTTCAATTGTGAATAGTTTAACATGGTAGAGATAAAAGGAGATTTTACAAAAACTATGAGTAAAGATTTCAGTGATTTAATTGCTAAAGCTAAATCTGGTGAAAAGAAAATTTTATCAGTAGCAAATGCGCAAGATCATGCGGTACTCGAAGCTGTGGATGAAGCACACAAAGATGGTATCGTAGATGCAATTCTGGTCGGAGATGAAGCTAAGATCAAAGAAATTGCAAGTGAAATTGGAATGAATCTCGATGAATACAAAATCGTCAACGTTCCTGATGTTACGGAGGCTACACTTGTCGCTGTCAAATATGTACACGATGGTGAAGCAGATATGTACATGAAAGGAATTGTACCAACGGCTACATTCTTAAAGAGCGTTCTCAATAAGGAAGTTGGTTTAAGAACTGGCAAGACATTGTCTCATGTAGCTGTATTCAAGGTCCCTACAATTGATCGTTTATTATTTTTAACAGACGTTGCTTTCTTGCCTTATCCTGATGTAGAAGCTAAGAAGCAGATCATTAACTATACAGTAGACGTTGCCAGAGCTTGTGGTGTAGAAACACCAAAGGTTGCTCCACTTGCTGCAGTAGAAGTTGTCAATCCTAAGATGCAGAACACAGTCGATGCAGATGAACTTCGCAAGCTCAACGAAGCTGGTGAAATCAAGAACTGTATCGTTGATGGTCCATTATCATTCGATATTGCAATTGATATTGAAGCAGCAAAGGAAAAAGGTGCTGAAAATAGACCATGTGCTGGGCGTGCTGATATCTTATTATTCCCTGATATTCATGCAGGTAATATTACATATAAGGCTATCGACCATTTAGTTCCAGGTGTTCAGATTGGATGTATCTTAACAGGTACAACTGCTCCAGTTATCTTGACATCTAGAAGTGATACAAAACAGGTTAAGATCAATTCTATTGCACTTGCTGCAGTATTAAGTGATCATATGAAGAAAGTGAATGGTTAATCTATGGGTAAAAAAATTCTAGCAATCAATCCAGGTTCTACTTCAACAAAGATTGCCATCTTTGACGATGAAACTTTGGTTAACGAAACTGGTTTAAATCATCCAGTATCTGAAATGAACAAGTTTCCTACAACATTCTCTCAGCTGGATTTCAGATATGAAGTTATTATGGACTATTTAAAATCCATCAACTTTGATATCAATTCATTAGATGCATGTGTAGGTAGAGGTGGTTATCTCCATCCAATTACAGCGGGTACATATACAGTCAATGATGCAATCAAGCATGACTTGGAAATTGCATTGAATGGTGACCATGCTGCAAACCTTGGTGGTTTACTTGCTCGCAAGATTGGTGAACAGGTTGGATGTCCAAGCTATATCGTTGACCCAACAGCCGTCGATGAATTACAGGATGTAGCTCGTTTATCTGGCATGCCCGAAATCAAGCGTGTATCTAAGATTCATGCTTTGAATATGAGAGCAGTTGCTCGTGAATATGCTAAGAGCATTGGCAAGAAGATGGAAGATCTTAACCTTGTTGTTGCTCACATGGGTGGTGGATGTACAACTGGTGCATTGTCACATGGAAAAATGATTGACATGTTCAACGGTCTTGATGGTGATGGTGCTTTTGCACCAACACGTTCTGGTGCAGTTCCTGTTGGTGATCTGATCAGATTATGCTATTCAGGAAAATATGCAACAGTTGATGACATGATGAAGCGTGCTGTTGGTGATGCTGGTATTGCAGCATACCTTGGAACTGCTGATATGCGTGAAGTTAACAAGATGATTGAAAATGGTGATGAAAATGCAAAGCTTGTTAAAGAAGCATTTATTTATCAGCATGCAAAGGATATTGGTTCCTTATCTGTTGTTATGAAAGGTAAAGTTGATGCAATCTTATTAACAGGCGGCATTGCTTACGGTAAAGATATTACAGATGCAATTGCATCCTATACAGAATGGATTGCTCCTGTTGTAGTTATTCCTGGTGAAAGAGAAATGATTGCTCTTGCACAAGGAGCATTAAGAGTATTGAATGGCGAAGAAGAAGCCAAAGAATACGAAGCTTGGTAAATAACCATTTAAGGAGGATAAAGAAAATGGCTAATAAAAAAGTAGTAATTGCTAGTGCATGCAGAACAGCTATCGGTAAGATGGGCGGTGTGCTAAGTACAGTTCCTGCAGTTGATCTTGGTGCAACTGTTATTAAGGAAGCTGTAAAAAGAGCTGGTTTAAAACCAGAAGATGTTGATCATGTTTACATGGGTAATGTTATTCAGGCTGGTCTTGGACAGAACCCAGCTAGACAGGCTTCTTTAAAGGCAGGTTTACCTGTTACTACACCTGCTGTCAGCGTTAACGTTGTATGTGGTTCTGGTTTGAACTGCGTAAACATGGCTGCTGACATGATCATTGCTGGTGATGCAGATATCGTTGTTGCCGGTGGTATGGAAAATATGTCATTAGCACCATATGTATTACCACATGCTAGATTTGGTTACAGAATGAATACACCTAAGGATGGTCTTGTAGATGCAATGGTACATGATGCTCTTTGGGATGCATTCAACGACTACCACATGATGGTTACAGCAGAAAACGTAGCTAAACAGTGGAATTTAACAAGAGAAGAATTGGATGAATTCGCAGCTAACTCTCAGAACAAGGCTTGTGATGCTAGAGACAACGGACGTTTCAAGGATGAAATCGTTCCTGTAGAAGTAAACATGGGCAAGAAGAAGGGTATCGTTGTTGTTGATACTGATGAAGGTCCACGTGAAGGACAGACTCCTGAAGTATTAGCTAAGCTAAGATGCTGCTCTGGTGTTGAAGGTGGTGTTGTTACTGCTGGTAATGCTTCTGGTATCAATGATGGTGCTGCTGCTCTTGTTATCATGAGCGAAGAAAAGGCTAAGGAATTAGGTGTTAAGCCATTAGCTACATGGGTAGCTGGTGCATTAGGCGGTGTTGATCCATCTATCATGGGTGTTGGTCCTGTAGCTGCTACAAATAAGGTTATGGCTAAGACAGGTCTCAAGATTGAAGATTTCGACCTCTATGAAGCTAACGAAGCTTTCGCTGCTCAGTCTGTAGCTGTTGGTAAGGATCTGCATTTTGATCTTTCTAAATTAAATGTTAACGGTGGTGCAATTGCATTAGGTCACCCAGTTGGCGCTTCAGGTGCAAGAATCCTTGTTACATTACTATATGCTATGCAGCAAAGAGATGCTAAGAGAGGCTTAGCTACACTATGTATCGGCGGTGGCATGGGATGTGCTACTGTTGTAGAAAGAGACTAATTGAATGGGATTCGTTGATTATGAAGTAAACGGTCAGGTTGGTGTCATTACAATCAATCGACCAAAAGCATTAAATGCTTTGAATAGTGAAGTTTTAGATGATTTAAACGCTGTATTTGATGACGTTGATCAGAATGAAGTACGTTGCTTAGTATTAACTGGTGCTGGCGACAAGAGCTTTGTTGCTGGTGCTGATATCGGTGAAATGAGCACACTTACAAAGGAAGAAGGAGAAGCATTTGGCAAGAAGGGTAATGATCTTTTCAGAAAGATCGAAACATTCCCATTACCAGTTATCGCTGCAGTCAATGGATTTGCTCTTGGTGGAGGAAATGAAATTGCAATGAGTTGTGATTTCAGAATCTGCAGTGACAATGCAGTATTTGGACAGCCAGAAACTGGTTTAGGTATTACTCCTGGTTTTGGTGGAACACAAAGACTTGCTCGTCTTGTTTCCCCTGGATATGCAAAGCAGCTGATCTACACAGCTAGAAATATCAAGGCTGATGAAGCATTCCGTATTGGACTTGTAAATCAGGTTACAACACAGGAAGAGTTACTTCCTACATGTTTGAAACTTGCTAATGTCATTGCTGGCAATGCACCAATTGCAGTTAGAAACTGCAAGAAGGCTGTTAACGATGGCTTACAGGTAAATATGGATGAAGCAATCGTTGTTGAAGAAAAACTATTCGGTGATTGCTTTGAATCTTACGATCAAAAAGAAGGTATGGCTAACTTCTTACGTAAGAAGGATGATCCAGCTAAAGTAAAGCACGTTGCTTTTCAGAATAAATAAAGGAGATTTTAAAATGAAAGTAGCAATTATTGGCGCAGGCACAATGGGCCGCGGTATCGCTCAGACATTTGCACAATGTGCAGATGTTGAAAAGGTTTACCTCTGTGACATCAAGCAGGAATTTGCTGATGGTGGTAAAGCTAACATCAAGAAGGCTCTTGATAAAAGAGTTGCTAAAGGAAAAATGGATCAGGCTGCTGAAGATGCATTGCTTGACAAGATCGTTACAGGTCTAAATTCTCAGGCTGTTGATCCAGATCTTGTTGTTGAAGCTGCTCTTGAAGTAATGGACATCAAGAAGGCAACATTCAAAGATCTTCAGGAAAACATCGTTAAGAATGAAAACTGCATTTATGCAACAAACACTTCATCTCTTTCTGTAACAGAAATTGGTGCTGGTCTTAAGAAACCTGTAATTGGTATGCATTTCTTCAACCCAGCTCCAGTTATGAAGCTGATTGAAGTTATCAAGGGTGCAAATACTCCTGATGAAGATGTAGCTGCAGTTAAGGATATCGCTGTTAAGCTTGGTAAGACTCCAGTCGAAGTTAACGAAGCTCCTGGATTTGTTGTTAACAGAATCTTAATTCCATTAATCAATGAAGGTATCTTCGTATATCAGGAAGGTATTTCCGATATCGAAGGCATCGATACAGCTATGAAGCTTGGTGCTAACCACCCAATGGGACCTCTAGAATTAGGTGACTATGTTGGTCTAGATATCGTTCTTGCTATTATGGATGTAATCTATAACGAAACAAAGGATCCTAAGTACAGAGCTTGCACAACTCTTAGAAAGATGGTTCGTGCTGGTCACTTAGGATGCAAGACAGGTAGAGGTTTCTACATCTATAACGCTGATCGTACAAAGACACCAATTGATAAGAAATAAGATTGTTTGTTACTAGCTATGGCTAGGCCATAGCTAGTTTCAATATAAGGAAATTTGGAGGATAAAATAATGGATTTCCAGCTTGATAAGAAGCATACTATGGCGCAATCCTTATTTAAGGATTTTGCCGAAAAAGAAGTAAAGCCTCTTGCAATTGACACAGATGAAACAGAAGAATTCCCACGTGTTACAGTAGACAAGATGGCAAAGAATGGTTTCCTTGGAATTGCTATTCCTGAACAGTATGGAGGCCAGGGTTGTGACCCATTAACATACGTTATGTGTGTTGAAGAACTCGCTAAGGTTTGTGGTACAACATCAGTTATCGTTTCCGCACATAGTTCTCTATGTTGTGATCCTATCTTACATTTTGGTACAGAAGAACAGAAACAGAAGTATCTTGTTCCATTAGCTAAGGGTGAAAAACTTGGTGCATTTGGTTTAACAGAACCAGGTGCTGGTACAGATGCTCAGGGTGTTCAAACAAAGGCTGTATTAAATGAAGATGGAAAAGAATGGATCTTAAATGGTTCTAAGTGCTTTATCACTAACGGTAAAGAAGCTGATGTTTATATCATCATTGCTTATACAGACGTTGTAGAAACAAAGAGAGGAAAGCAGAAGAAATTCACAGCTTTCATCGTTGAAAAGGGTACTGAAGGTTTCACATTTGGTACAAAGGAACATAAGATGGGTATCAGAGGTTCTGCTACTTATGAACTTATTTTCCAGGACTGCCATATCCCAGCTGAAAACCAGTTAGGTCCTCGTGGCAAGGGTTTCCCTATTGCTATGGGTACACTTGATGGTGGACGTATTGGTATCGCAGCACAGGCATTAGGTCTTGCTGAAGGTGCATTAGATAGAACTATTGCTTACGTTAAGGAAAGAAAACAGTTCGGTCGTTCCATTTCAGCTTTCCAGAACACACAGTTCCAGTTAGCTAACCTTGCTACTGAAGTTGAAGCTGCTAAGCTACTCGTTTATAGAGCTGCTGAAGCAAAGAGAACTAAGGATCGTTTCTCTGTAGAAGCTGCACAGGCTAAGCTATTTGCTGCTGAAACAGCTATGGACGTAACAACAAAGTGCGTACAGTTACTTGGTGGTTATGGTTACATCAGAGAATATGAAGTTGAAAGAATGATGAGAGATGCTAAGATCACTGAAATCTATGAAGGTACTTCTGAAGTTCAGAGAATGGTTATCTCTGGAGATCTTCTCAAGTAATAGAAAGGGATATCAAACATGTTTAAAATCGTAGTTTGTGTAAAACAGGTTCCTGATACAGCTGGTGGAGTTAAGTTCAAGGCTGATGGAACACTGGATAGAGGTGCAATGCTCGCTATCATGAACCCTGATGACAAGGCTGGTCTAGAAGCAGCTCTTCGTATCAAGGAAAAGGATCCAGAAAATGTTAAGGTTACACTATTAACAATGGGTCTGCCAAAGGCTGAAGATGTATTGATCGAAGGTATCGCAATGGGTGCAGATGATGCATTACTTGTTACTGATCGTGTACTTGGTGGTGCTGATACTTGGGCAACATCTTCTACAATTGCTGGTGCATTAAAGAATATGGAATATGACCTCATTATTACAGGTCGTCAGGCTATCGATGGTGATACTGCTCAGGTTGGACCACAGATTGCTGAACACTTAGCTATTCCAACAATTTCTTATGCTAAGGAAATCAATTGTGATACAGAAAACAAGACAGTTGAAGTTAAGAGACTCTTCGATGATGGATATATGATGGTTAAAGCTCAGTTGCCAGCTTTAGTTACATGCTTAGCTGAATTGAATGAACCAAGATATATGACACCTGGTAGAATCTTCTATGCTTTAGATCATAAAGATGAACTAATCACTGTTTGGGGCAGAGCAAATCTTGATGTTGATGATTCTAACATTGGTTTGAAGGGTTCTCCTACAAAGATTGCTAAGGCAAGTGATAAGGTTGCTAAGGGCAAGGGAACAACAGTTACTCCTGAAAGCCCAGCAGATGCTGCTGATTACATTTTGAATGTACTTACAGATAAGCACGTTATCTAAGAAGAAGAGAGGATAAAACAATGATTGAAAAGAATCTTGAAGAATACAAGGGCATTGCAATTTATGCTCAGCAGGTAGACGGAAAGCTTTCTAACATTGCCTTAGAACTTCTTGGTAAGGCAAGAGAGCTTGCAAATGATTTAGATGACAAGACAGTTACAGCTGTATTAATTGGTGAAAACGTTGGTGGTTTAACTGATGAACTCGCTAAGTATGGTGCTGATCGTGTTGTTGTTATCGATGATCCTGAATTAAAAGACTATAGAACAGAACCATATACACAGGCATTAGCTGGCTATATTAACGAATTTAAGCCTGAAATCGTTCTTGTTGGCGCTACAGCTATTGGTCGTGACCTTGGTCCTAGAACAAGTGCTAGAGTTGAAACTGGTTTAACAGCTGACTGTACAGTACTTGAAATTGGTGATTTCCCACTCGTAGCTGCTCCTGGTACAGAACAGAAGCATAAGCAGTTATTAATGACACGTCCTGCATTTGGTGGAAACACAATCGCTACTATTGCATGTCCTGATCACCGTCCTCAGATGGCTACAGTTAGACCAGGCGTAATGCAGAAGATTGCTCCTATTGCTGATGCAAAGGCTGAAGTTATTAACTGGAAGCCAACATTAGAAAAGAACAACTGCTACGTTGAAATCGAAAAAGTAGTTAAGGAAGTATCTAATGTAGCTGATATCGCTGAAGCTAAGATCCTTGTATCTGGTGGACGTGGTGTTGGTTCTGCTGAAAACTTCAAGCTATTAGACGATCTAGCAGAAGTACTACATGGTACAGTATCATGCTCACGTGCTGTTGTAGATAACGGATGGAAACCAAAGGAATTACAGGTTGGTCAGACAGGTAAGACTGTTCGTCCACATGTATATTTCGCAATTGGTATTTCTGGTGCTATCCAGCATGTAGCTGGTATGGAAGAATCCGACATTATCATCGCTATCAACAAAGATGAAACAGCTCCTATCTTTGATGTAGCTGACTATGGTATCGTTGGTGATTTGAACAAGATTGTTCCATTACTCACAGATAAAATCAAAACTGCTTTAGCAAGCAAAAACGCTTAATTATTGTTACGTAAAGCTGTCTCCATATGAGATAGCTTTTTTTATTTTTTATGTAATAATAGAAGTGTAAAAAGAGGAATAAATTATGAGTGAATATGCAGAAATTATTAGAAAAACCTTTTCAATGGGAGATATGGAAAGAGATAAGAATAACCAAATTCCAGAAGATGTCGTTCGGTATACAGATATAAGATATGCAAATCATGATGAAAAATGGAATCTTTTAGATGTGTATCGTCCAAAGAATATTAAAGGAAAACTTCCTGTCATTATGAGTGTTCATGGTGGCGGATGGGTATATGGTGATAAAGATGTATATCAATGGTACTGCATGAATCTAGCACAGCGTGGATTTGCGGTAGTCAACTATTCTTATCGCTTAGCTCCAGAATACCAATATCCTGCATCTTTTGAAGATACATCTACTGTAGCACAATGGATTATTGATCATTGTGATGAATATGGATTTGATACAGATTATATCTATGGTGTTGGAGACAGTGCAGGTGGACATATGCTTTCTTTATTTGCATGTGCATTAACAAATCCTGATTTTCATGTGCCTTATACATTGCCAGAAGGGTTTTCTTTCAAGGCAATTGCATTAAACTGTGGTGTCTATGAAATGAAGAAAGAAACGCTTGGAGATACAGAAAAGCTAATGTACGATTATCTTCCTGAACATGGAACAGAAAATGAATATTTTAATATCAGCAGTGTAAACTTTATTACACCTGCTTTCCCACCAAGCTATATCATGACCTGTCCTGGAGACTTCTTGAAAGATGCACCAGATGTTTTAATACCTGTTTTAAAGAAGAATAGTGTTCCATTCATGTATCGTGTATTTGGTAATCAATCCAATCCATTGACACATGTATTTCACTGCAATATTAACTTGCCTGAAGCAAAAATTTGCAATGATGAAGAATGCAATTTCTTCAAAGAATTTTAAAATAGAAAAAGAGAGAATTTATTTATTATGAATCAGATGAAATTTCCAGTCATTACAATTGCTAGAGAATATGGAGCTGGCGGAAGAAGTGTTGCTTCTTTATTAGCTGGAAAATTAAATGTTCCCTGGTATGATAAGGATTTTATCATTACAACTGCAGAGAATTCTGGATTATCAATTGAACAGATTTCAAAAGACTCTGAAGAAATAGGGGATCGAGAAAAATTTATTGATACGCTCATTGGTGGCGGCAGCATGCATGATAAAGTCTTCTATGCACAAAGAGAAGTCATCATTGATCTTGCACATAAACCTTGCATTATTATTGGTCGTGCTGCAGAAGCAATCTTAAAAGAAGCTGGTCTACCATCCATTGATATATTCTTATATAGTGATATGAAGAGAAAAATTCAGCATGCCAAAGAATTAAAAGAATATGGCACAATGGATGTTGAAAAATACGTGCTTCTAAAAGATAAAAAAAGAGCAAATTTCTATAAACAATATACTGGAAAAGAATTCACAGATAAACATAATTATGATATCTGCTTAAATACATCTATTGGATTTGAACAATGTGCTACAATTCTTGAAACACTTGTACATCAACTTGTAGATCAGAAATATTTTGATTAATCAATAAACAGGTAAACTATGTCTAAAATAGAGAAAGAATTGAATTGTAACTTTGATGAACTGCTTCAGCATATTGAAAATGGTATTTTAAATGGAAGTCTATCTGCTACGTTAGAAGATAGCAGTGACTTTAGTCAAGAAAATGGAAGATGTAGCGTTCGCGTATTTGAAAGATACAGTGCATTTGGAAATAATCGTGTAAGTTTAAATGTTACGTTGTTTCAATCAGACAACAATCCAATTCAGCTTTCAGCAATTACATCCGGTGGAAGCCAGGCTGTATTCTTTAAAATCAATACATTAGGAGAAGATGCGTTTCTAGATTGTCTCATCAGTGTATTAAATCAGAAGTAGTTTTTACTTCTGATTTTTGATTATCATCTGTACAATACTGATGATATATAGTCTGCATGAAGAAATTAGTACTTATATTAAGGTAAATAGTGTAGTTAATATAGTTAACTGTTAATTGTCCGTTGACAACTTAGAAGGTAAACAGAATTCAGAAAAATTCTGTCTTTTTTTTCAACTTTTTAAAAATCATGACAACTTAGAAGGTAAATAAACACTTTTATATCATAATCCATAAAGGCAGAAAAACAAAAATCGGTCATTGACGCTTTGCAATATAGTAGCGGTCATTTATCTGTACTGCAACGGCTTCGGTCTTTTCTGTACCATGAATTTCATAAATATCTTTGTAAATCCATTGTTCCCGATGTTGTTCGGCGTTTTTCCCAGACCAGTCAATTTTTCTTAGTTCATCCTTTGACAAAGGAATTTTTGTTTTTGCATTAAATATGACATTTTCCGCAAGAATACCAATGTAACTTCCCAATTCATTATTTGATACAGTATCAGAAGTTACTTGATAAACCGTCCCATCACAAAGAAGCTGCGTTGCATTTTGAGGATTGATTTCAAACTTTCCACTCATAGATTGCTCTATATCCTTAAAGTCAAAAATTGTATCTGTGCCTTTGATATTTTCATCTATAACAGCTTTGTGATACTCTCCATTTATATCTACAATCAGATAGTCGTCAGCGTTAGAAGCTGCATACACATTTAAGAATGGAATAATATAGGCATCATTAGGGGCTTTATCCACTAAATCTGCTGAATCTGCCAACGTCTGAAAGGTAGCAGTTTTGAGATTTTCTTGAAGTTAATATTTTTCCTGATTCGTCTACAGCCGCAAGTTGTCGGATATACCCAATCCATTCCCCGAGTCCACTATTAGAGACAGTATCCGCTAAAATCGTGTAGTCATTTCCCTTATAGGAAAATTGCGTCACATTTTCCTTATTCAGATAGCATTGCTCTCTGGAATAGTCCCCAATTTTGTCCTGTAAAGAACAGACTGCAAGAGATAAACATATAATAACAGCAAACAGCAATATCATCATTTTTTTACTCATTTTCTTTTACTCCTTCCCATCTCTGAAACCACACTAAGCTTATGATAAACAGCACTACTGTAAAAACCAGCATGAGTATAAAACCTAGTTGAAATTCTGGTAAGTTAGAATGAAACTGCCCCTCATTAACATATCTTAAAACACAATAATCCATAAATCGTACACCCCAGCCCCACGGCAGGAATTTCCAGATAAAATCTCCAAGTTTTGTAACTAGCAATGCAGATAATAAACTTCCTACAATACCTACATAATTGTTCATACCCTTTCCTTATTTTTTAGTTAAAGTATAAAAAGCAAAATTAAAGATTTTATGAAGATTTCAAAATATTATATTTTAATCTAGCCGTAGCGTGTAACTTGCAATAAATGCAAAATAAAGCTACGGCATTTTTTGATTTATCCTACAATCAGGCAGCACAGGAAAAAGAAAAAATAGTGACTGGATATCATGAAGCATTTTATTCTGACATAGATGCAGAAATTCAGGAACAGGCAAAGAGGGCGGATGAAGAAGAGTATCTCAATAAGAACAATGCTCCAGACAATACCGATTATTTAGAAGCATACATAAATTATGTGCTCAAAATCATAAAGCTGCTTCCAGATTACAGTACGTATAATGAAGCAACGATAAGACACAATATTGATCTCGTTCTAAAAAAAGCTCAAAACAAAGACATTGAACTGAATCAGGATTATCTTCTGACAGCGACCTGTGAGGAACTCAAAAAGAAACATACTGATAAAAAGCCTAGACGCAAAAAAGATTCAGTTCCAGCAGTTCCACAGATACAGAATCACATGGTTTAGAAAAACAAAAGAGTCATCACAAATACGTCAGAGACATATTAATCCGACAGTTCTACTAAGGAAAATAGTTTTAACACTTTGATGACACTAGTAAATGATTCGATGGTTGGATTGAGTTTGTCAGGAACAGAAGAGGTAATTGAAAAAATTATAAGGAAGCCACAGTTTGCAAGAAGAGTAGGTTCTCGAATCTTATGTGACCAATACACAAAAGACGCATATGATTCTGTGAAAAATGGAGTAATAGACAGAGTGTCTGAAGTGTCACAGGAGAGAAAAATTAAGGATATGGCAAAAAATCCTAAAGCTACGGCCAAAGAAATTGCTAGAAGAGGTGTCGTCGCTTTTATCCAAGAAAGCTATGATGAATTTTCTGAAGACCAGATAACAAAAGTATTTGATGATATATATCGAAAAGAAAAATCACCTAGAGATCTTAAGCGAGAAACTTTAACAAGGCTAACAAGTAAAAAGCGTTCTCGCCGTAGAATGCCAAGCAAATCAAACACAGGTAAAATTGAAGATAATACGCTATTAAGTATTGAAGAGTCTGTTGGAGACGCAAACAACCCAATATAAAAAATAAGTACTAGCTGAAAGCAATCAATGCTGAACAGTTAGTACTTTTAAATAGTTAAGTAAAGGATAGAATGCAACTCATCACTTTGAAATATTACACTTAAGTAAAGGATAGTGTGCTAAGTAAAGGATAGGTTTGCAAATTAACACAAATACTATTAACTATATTTAAGATTTTATATCACTTCGCATAATGTATCTTATGCGATTTTTTTATCTTTCCTTAGAATAAATCTAACATTGTATCTAAATACATCTCTTCACGTACATGGATTTGATACTCTGGTTTTACCATATAATACAATATAAATTCCAATAACAATGCGTTGCCAAGATCTCTTCCTTCAATCTTAAAGTTGCTGAATCCCATAGGAACATATGCCTGTAGAATATCACTTTTACTGATAAATGATGGATTCTGCATTGCTTTTGAAAATCGATACCCTTCATTTGAATCTGGTGCTTTACACACATGATCAGCACAATCAATTCCTAGATTCTGTCTACTGACAGTTTCATAGCACTTCTTACGGTCTTTACATCCAATCCAGCAGCATTCATTACATAAAAATTCAACTTTATCTTTTTGTATCTGATTCAGATTCTGTAATTCAGCAAATGCTTTATTCAAACGAAAATCAATGACAACATACTTGAAATCATTTTGATTCACTTCATCTACAAATTTATTGAAATCAACAATCACTTTTGTTGTAGAAGAAACAAAATACAAATTCGAATACTTTTCTTTTAAATAATTCAATAATATATCTGAATGAACAATAACACCATTTCCGTCAACTTCAGATAATAACCTGCATAATTCATTGCATCGTAAATCACTTAAATGTTCCTGCCGAATCATTGAATTACTGAATGTCAGTCTTGCTGATATATTGAAATCTTTCATAAAAGTAAACACTTTATCAGGATCGTGATTTACATAACTGATTCTTCCTCCTGACCAGATACAATCTGCTGGTGAACCATAGATAGAACCTATTTCACACCAATCAAAAAAATAATGTCTTTTATTTCTATACAATGGCAGAAACTTTTTATAAAAATCATAGAATTCAAATAATCCTGGTAAATGATAATAAACTTTCTTAATATTCATAATGCAGTTAAAATATCTTTTTAAAATACGCAGGTAAAGCATAGAAAGGATGAGAGCATACTTCAAGACTTGCTGCATATTTATCAGCAATCGTTACGATGTAACCCTCTTTTGTTCTTGGCTTTCCTTTCACTCGCGGCCACATATGATGAATAATACAATCCACTTCGACTGGATCTAATATAAAATACTTCTGTGCATTTTTTAATGCAATCGAAGGATGAGTCTGAATATGTTTTTTAGCGTATTTAGCATCATGTGTATCATATAGATAGAAATCATGCATCATCGCACCTCGTGCGCAGCTAACCGCATTTAGATGCAGTTTCTTACACATCAAATATGAATACCAGGCAACATTTAAAGAATGCTGGTAACGCGTTGTATAGTAATGATGTGTGTAGTTTTTCAGTTGCTGATATGCATCAATCTGAACAATACTACTGACAGAGTTTAAAAATTCCATACATTCATCATCAGTAATGTCTGAAAAGATTCTTTTTGATCCTAATACTTTTGTCATATATAAGTAGTTTAGATCTTTTTATAGCCAGATTCAATCTGCACGAGAAAAAGATAAGACTGTACCAGCTTTTCCACTGTAAGTCTTATCTTTTCTAATAAAATATATTTATTCTTTTTCAAAACAAAATGCAGTACCTGACTTGAAATGTTCAAGCAGGCACATTTCATCAGCTGGAATATGACCAATATAATTCTTCTGATTATCATTTGGTGTATCTTTTAAGACAATATGCAGTTCACCATGATAATGTTTGCAGTTATCATTCACAATTACTACATCACCTCTATGAAACACAGCCTTGTTATTCTTTCTACAAGGAATACTCGTATTATGATACAGAATACGTGTCCAGCGGTCACGAATCATATAGTACAGATATTCACCTGCTGTATGAGCTTCATAATACAGAATCTCTTTTTCTAGATCCGTTACTCCCTCTGCCATTTCAATTTTAAATGGAATTCGTTTTAATTCTCCATGAGGAATATAATCCGCAAATGGACCAATCCCATCTTTCTTTGGAATATTTACATAAACTAGATTCATGACACGCTGAATTGATTCAAATTCTTCTTTGGAAGCAAATGCATTACCAAAAATAATTTCATCTACATTTCCCATTGCTAAGCAATGTCTAACTTGATCATCCACAGACATCCAGCGATGATCTTCCATTGTTGGCAAGCCTTCCTGAATTGGCCAAGGACCATGTGCGCCTTCTACATTAGATGAAATAAACTGTGCTACTTTGACTCCTTTTTCTTTCCAGTGATTATTTACATTCATTACAGATTCTAAATCTGCACCAGTATATCTTTCAGGATAGAAGTTATGACAACAAACTAAATTATCTATGTTTGCTCCACGTGCAATTGCTTCATCAATTGGTTTGATAAAAGCACCAGACATTTCAACACCAATGTTATATGTATTATTGATTAGTTTTGTATCTCTTTCATCAAAATAACAAAGATCCATACGAATGGAATCAATTCCCATTTCATTAAAAATAGATAAATTTGATTCATCCGCACCCATCTTTTCTAAGAATTTCGTATTACAGTCACCAGATACTTTCATTCCATACTGATGCGCAATTCCAGTAAAATTCTTAAAATACTGTGTAACTTCATCTTTCTCTCCTTCAATTGAAAACATACTAGTAAATACTTTTGTAAAACCATAACTGCTTGCAAGCTTTAAATACGCATCGATTTGTTCAATTGTTTCCTGTTCTGGGTATACAGATACCCCAAGTGTAATTGACATGATATTTTCCTCAATACTTTCTAACAGGATTATAACAAAAAAAGACTCGTACAATTCATACGAATCTTTCATTTCTTTATTTCGTCCATCTAGCAAATTCTTCATCTGTTGCTAATACAATATGTGTATCTGTCAATTTGTGCTGCACACCCTTAGTATAATCCACACCTTCTTTTTCCTTGTCATATGTAATCGCAACACGATTCTTTTCAACGATTGGATTTGGATGAGGAATCGCAGATAGAAGAGATTTTGTATATGGATGAATTGGATTTGTAAAAATTTCATCCGTAGTACCTGTTTCAACGATATGTCCAAGATGCATAATACCAATACGATCAGAAATATACTTTACCATGGATAAGTCATGTGCAATAAACAAATACGTTGTTCCTAATTCCTCCTGCAGATCTTTCATCAAGTTAACAACCTGTGCCTGAATGGAAACATCTAATGCAGAAATACATTCATCCGCAATGACTAATTTTGGATTCATAACAAGCGCTCTAGCTATACCAACACGTTGTCTTTGACCACCTGAAAACTGTGATGGGAAACGAGTTGCCTGTTCTTTTGAAAGGCCAACTTTTTCTAGAATTGCATATACTTTTTCATCTACTTCTTTTTGAGAAGAACATACATGATGAATCTCAAGCCCCTGTGCAATAATTTCCTTTACTTTCTTTCTAGGATTTAAACATGCCATAGGATCCTGGAAAATCATCTGCATATTTGTTCTAAGGTAGCTGGCATCTTCTTTACTCAATTTTTTAGAAATATCTCTTCCATCAAAGATTATTTTTCCATCCGTAGGATCATATAGACGAATAATACTACGACCAGTTGTAGATTTACCAGAGCCAGACTCACCAACAAGACCATAAGTTTCTCCTTCATAAATATCGAAAGAAATACCATCCACAGCTTTAGTCGTAAATGTTCTGGAAATCTTAAAATACTGCTTTAAATTTTCTACGTGAAGTAGAGGTTTCTTTGCTTCGCTCATGCTAATCCTGCCTCCTTCTTCATTTTCACTAATTTTTCCTGCAGATCCTTTGGAAGCTCAACTTTAGGAGCTCTTGGATCACATAGCCAGGATGCAACTCTATGCTGACCGCCAACATCGAACATTGGAGGTTCTAATTCAAAATCAATATTTAATGCATATGGATTTCTAGGGGCAAATGCATCACCTTTGATTCTATTTGTTAAATCAGGTGGCGAACCGGCAATTGCAAACAATCTTTCACTGCTTGTATCTGTATCAGGCATAGAAGCAAGTAACCCCCAGGTATATGGATGTCTTGGATCATAGAAGATTTCGTTGACTCTGCCCTTTTCTACAATTCTGCCTGCATACATAACAGCGACATAGTCTGCAACTTTCGCAACAACACCTAAGTCATGTGTAATATAAATAACAGAAATACCTTTTTCATCCTGAATGCTCTTGATTAATTCAATGATCTTTGCCTGAATTGTTACGTCTAATGCTGTTGTAGGTTCATCACAAATCAAGATATCAGGATCACAGGCTAATGCAATCGCAATAACAACTCTTTGTCTCATACCACCAGAAAGTTCATGAGGATACTGCTTCATTCTCTTTTCTGGATTTTCAATACCAACCTTTGTTAAAAGATCCAATGCATGTTGTCTTGCTTCTTCTTTAGTCATATGACGATGCTCAATCATTGGTTCCATGATTTGTTTAGCAATTGTCATTGTAGGATCTAATGAAGTCATTGGATCCTGGAATACCATCGCAATCTTTCTTCCACAGAACTCATAACGAATCTGCTTCTGAGACATCTTTGTAAGATCCGCTGTTTTCTCATTGCCGTTTTCATCTTTATAGAAAAGTGTAATTTCGCCTGAATCAATAATACCGTTGGAATCTAGAATACCCATAATTGTTTTACAGGTAACGGATTTACCAGAACCAGATTCACCAACGATGGCAATTGTTTCTCCTTTAAATAAATCCAGACGAACACCACGAATGGCATTTACGACACCATAGTTTGTCTTAAATGAAATATTTAAATCACGAATAGAGAGAACTCTGTCTTTTTTATCACGTTTTACTGACTGTACCATAGAATCCTCCTTACTTATTCTGCATCTTTGGATCAAATGCATCTCTTAATCCATCTGCTAAAAGGTTGAAGCTTAACATTAACAATGCAAGTACTACAACTGGAATCATTAACATATGAGGATATGTAATCATAGAGTTATATCCTGAAGAAATTAATGAACCAAGGGAAGCTGTTGGTTCAGGAACACCAACACCAACGAAAGAAAGATAAGCTTCTGTAAAAATTGCATTTGGAATAGAGAACATAGATTCAATAATGATCTGTCCAAAAATATTTGGAAGAATTTCTTTAAAGATGATATAGAAATCCTTTGCACCTAATGTTTTAGCCGCTAGAACATATTCCTGTTCTTTTACTTTCAATACCTGTGCACGCGTAATGCGCTCCATACCAATCCATCCGGTAATCATTAACGCAAAGATAATAGAAGTTACACCTGGCTTTAATACAAGTCCAAACAAGACGACAATAACAAGTGTTGGAATACCATTTAAGATTTCAGCAATTCTTTGCATGATCATATCAACTGCGCCACCAAAGAAACCAGAAATCAAACCATAGATCATACCAATACAAACATCAATCAATACTGCAACCAATGCAATCATTAATGAAATTCTTGTTCCAGACCATACACGTGTAAACAAGTCACGTCCTAAAGCGTCTGTACCAAACCAGTAATATACATCCTGAAAACCTTTTGCAACATACTGGTTTTCACCATTTCTCATACCATCAAAAATACCGAACTTTTCAAGACCAGGAATACGAGGTACAAGATTTGCATGTTCTGTAATAATTGATTTGAATGTATGTTCATTCAGACCAGGTCCAATGATTGCCATGATTGTAATTAAAACAATGATAACTGCAGCAATTAAAGCACCTTTATTTTTTTTGAAGTTTGTCCATACATCTTTTGCATAGGAAGTAGCGACAAAGTTTTTATCCATTAACTTATCATTAGAATCATGGGCTAATTTAAAATCATCTTCGCTGAATTCATAATTTAAATTCTGACTCATAATTACTTACCTCCTTCTTTAGCAACACGGATTCTAGGGTCAATCACACCATAGAGAACATCTACAACAAAGATTGCAACGATATACATCAATGAATATACAAACGCACAGGCAATAGTTACGTTATAGTCGTTACTTTGAATTGCGGTAATCAATAGTGTACCAAGACCTGGAATACCAAATACTTTTTCAACAACACTGGAACCAGTTAATAAACCAACAAGAATTGGACCCATAATTGTAACAATTGGAATCAATGAGTTTCTCATTGCGTGTTTCAAAATAACTTTATAGTCTTTCAAACCTTTTGATTTTACAAGAAGAATATAATCGGAATTCAATACATCCAGCATTTCACTTCTTGTAAATCGAGCAATATTTGCCGTTGGAGAAAAACTTAATGCAATTGCAGGAAGAACTAAAGATTTTCCTTGTTGCGCTGCATTATATAAAATTGGGAATAATCCTAACTTATATGCAATAAAGTAACAAAGAAGCAATGCAAATACATATGAAGGAACAGATACACCAACAACAGAAATTGTTGAACATAATGTATCAATCCATGTATTGTGATTCAATGCAGCTAGAATTCCTAAGATCAAGCCAAGAATTGTACCAATAATCATTGCCATAAAACCAAGTTTGACAGAAATCCATAAACGACTGGAAATCATTGAACTTACAGAGAAGTCTTTATTGATTGCATAAGATACACCAAAGTCACCCGTTAACATATTCTTAAGATAAGTGATGAATCTTGTCAAGAATGGCTGATCTAGACCATACTTTGCATATAGTAAAGCTTTTTGTGCTTCTGTAAGCTTTTCATCGTTAAATGGAGATCCTGGCATCAAGTCCATCATGACAAACAAGACAAGAAGAATAACGAGTAAAGTTGCTAATGATATCAATAATCGTTTTCCAATATATTTTTTCATGTAAATCCCCTTTCTAAAACATTATAAGGGTGAGCTTCTCACCCTTATAATTTTGTGTTATTAAGCAGCTAATTTCATATGACGATAGCTATCAACACCAGCACCATGATACTGGATACCTGTTAATTTTGTATTCTGAAGAGCAGTGTTACCAGCCTGATATAGTGGAATGATTGCTGTATCTTCATTGACAAGAACTTTTTCAGCTTCAGCAAAATCTTCCCATCTCTTTGTAGAATCAGCAGCATCTGTTGTAAGAGCCTTTTCGATTAAAGAATCATACTTTTCAGATTCATAGTGACCATAGTTGTTAGAAGCGCCTGTTACGAACAGATCCATGTATGTCTGTGGGTCAGCATAGTCAGGTCCCCATCTATGTAAAGCTACGTCATAGTTATCATTCTGCATATCCTGTAGTCTGCTCTTCTTTGGTTCACACTTAGCTTCTGTTGTGAATCCAGCCTTTTCAAGAGCATTCATAACGTATGCAGCACAGTTTTTACTTACATCAGCATCTTCATAAAGAACTTCTAGAGTTACTGAATCAACGCCTAATTCCTTGCATCCAACTTCAAATGCTTCCTTAGCCTTTGCTTCGTCGTATCCAAGAACAACTGTTCCAGAGATACTTCTGAAATCTTTACCATCAGCATTTGCTGTTGTGGACTTTGTTACGATACCTTCAAGTGGTGTAGAACCATCCTTGAGTACAGAAGTACATAATTCATCAGTATTGATTGCATATGCAATAGCCTTACGGATATTGTTGTTAGCTAAAGCTTCGTTATGGAAGTTGAGTGATAAATACCAGGAATAACCAGTTAAAGATGTAACGACATCTTCCTTGCCAGCATAGTCATCAATGACTTCACTTGTCAGCTTAACATAGTCAATGTTGCCTGCCTGGTAGTCTAAGATTGCTGATTGACCTTGTACAAGTCTCCAGTTAGCTTCATCAACATTTTCAGCATAGCTAGCTACATCCCAGTACTGATCATTCTTTACGAACTTCCATGATGTACTTGGTGTCCATTCTGTTAATGTATATGGACCACAATATAACATGTTGTCAGTTGTTAATGCATACTGATCACCTTGTTCTTCAACAAACTTTTCATTTAATGGGAAAAGAGATGGGAATGCACATAATGATAAGAAGAAATCACATGGCTTGCTTAATGTAACTTTGAAAGTCTGATCATCTTCAGCTGTCCAATCCTTAATGTTTGTTGTATTGGATTCTGCATTTTTATCAATTAAGAATGCATAGTCACTGGCAGTTTCTGGATCAATTAATCTGTTCCATGCATAGACGAAGTCATTGGCTGTTAATGCTGTACCATCAGACCACTTTGCATCTTTTCTGATATGGAATGTATATTCCAGTCCATCATCGCTGACATCCCAGTTTTCAGCTAAATCTGATACTGGAACATTCTTTTCATCCAGCTGTGTTAAACCAGCTTCACACATTGTTAATGCGATGAATGATGTACCATCAGTAGATGTTGATGAGTTCATACTCAAAATGTCTGTATCTGTTGCAATTGTTACAGATTTACCAGCTGTTCCTCCGCTAGTGTTTGCTGTAGAAGCAGCACCGCCAGAAGAACATCCAGCGAGCATTGCCAGTGCTACAGCACTTACCAATAATTTCTTCATAATTTCTCTCCTTTTTTTGTTCGTATTTAAAATACGTTTTTATTCTAAACAAAGTTGTATCTATTTGCAATACAAAAGTGAAATTATTTTCATTTAATTGTAATATTTTACTAGTATATTTACATTTTATTTTCAAATATAGTAATTAAAAAATCCGCTTATTTAGCGGACTTTTTGCCATTGAATGAAAGTTTTTCATTGAAAATATCAGAATGAAACTTTTCATATGCATCAAACATCTGTTTGTTTGTAACATGTGTATAAATTTCTGTTGTAGAGATATCAGAATGCCCAAGCATTTCCTGAATACTCCTTAAATCAGCACCGCCCTGCAGCATATGTGTTGCATAGCTATGTCTTAATTTATGTGGCGTAATGTGTTTATGAAAATCCAATTCGATGCATTTTTTCTGTAGAAGCACTTCTACATGCTTGCTTGTTACTTTTTTTCCTTTATTCGTAATAAAGAATAGATTTGTTTTGTTTTTTAAGAAATTAGTACGAATCACATCTCGATATTCTTTATAAAAAGAAATGGAATGACTTGGAATGGGAACAATTCTTTCTTTGTCCCCTTTTCCTAAAACTCTTAATTTTCTTGAATCAAGATCAACACGGTTCATTGTTAAAGTTACCGCTTCACTAACACGCAGTCCACAGTCATAAATCATCTGTAATATTGCGTGATCAAGATACTGTTCAGGAATATGGTCATCAAAAGAATCCATTAAACGATTGATTTCTTCTATTGTACAGAACACAGGAAGACGTGCACTGTTCTTATGCACTTCTATATTTTTACTAGGATCTTCTTCATCAAACATAAAAGCAAGATCTTGATGAAACGAACGGATAGAAGCACTCATACGAACCATAGAAGAAGATGCCTTCGTTTTACTTTGTTCAACAATAAAATTTTGAATATCCTGCAGTTTTATGTCTTTTGTATCATGGATATGATTCATCTGAAGATATGCAATATATTGCTTCAGATCTCTTCCATATGACTGGATCGTCCTTTCACTTTTCCCTTCATTGATTCTAAGATGCATCAAATATTGATGATATGCCTCTTCCAGTTTCATTAGTCCTTCTCCAGAAGAGAGCTAGCTCTTACAAATGCCTGTGTTCCTAATTGATGATTTAAATCATGGAGGATTTCTGAAGTAGATTCTTCTTCTGGTGCATCAAATAATGATACTTGTTTCGCAAGAAATTCTTCACTGGCAAAATCACTGACAGATACACCGATCAGACGCACAGCTTCCTCTTCTTCATAAGAAGAATCAAAAAGAATCATTGCCTGAACAAACAAGTCATCACTTGTCCAGATTGGTGCTGATAGTTTCTTACTCTTGTTTGCATTTCTAAAATCATAGTAACAGATACGCATGGATACATGATACCCAGCTTTATGTGCTTCTTTTAAACGTTTCGATAGACGCCTGCATAACGTTCTAATCAAGCCACGCAACTCATCATAATCCGTTACATCTTCCAGTAAAGTTTCTGAAATTCCCATACTTTTAGAGTCATAATCTGTCATTAGTGTACGATCATCATAGCCATTGGCACGTTTGATCATACTCTCAATATTTTTCCCCAAAACAGGCTTCAAAGCATTTAGATTCTGATATGTTGCAAGATCTTTAATTGTATGAATATTCAGATCTTCCATTAATGGAACTGTTCTTTTGCCAATTCCCTGCATTTCCTTGATTGGCAAAGGCCACATTTTTTCCGGAACATCACGAATACGCAAAACAGTAATTCCCATTGGTTTTTTCATATCACTTGCCATTTTTGCTAAAAACATGTTTGGCCCAATTCCAATGGAACAGCGTAAGCCGGTTTCCTCTAGAACTCTTCTTTGAATTTCAAAGGCAACATCTAATGGTTTTGGATATCTACAGATAACATCTGTCATATCTGCATAGCATTCATCAATTGATGCCTTTTCAACCAGATCAGTATAGGAATGAATAATCTGCATAAACTGATGAGACATGTCAGAATAAAATGCATAATGGCCATTGACTACAACCAGATCTTTGCATAATTTTTCTGCCTGCTGCATTGGCATTGCACTATGAATTCCATATTTACGTGCTTCATAGTTCGCAGTCGAAATCACACTTCTTCGCGATTTTCCACCAACAACAAGTGGTTTTCCTTTCAATGAAGGATCCAGCAGTTCTTCACAAGAAGCAAAGAATGCATTCAAATCAATATGAAAATATACTCTGCTCATTGCTGGTTCCTTTGGTATAGTTCACTAGCTGCCTTTAAAGAAGCTTTTGTGACTTCTCCAGAAGCAATCAAAGCAAGCTGTTCAATTATTTCTTTTTTATTGAGACGTTTCACGCTGGAATGTGTTACGCCATCAGTATCCATTTTAGACACAAAGTAGTTCTGATCTGCACATGAAGCAACCTGCGCAAGATGAGTTACAGAAAATACTTGCGTAGATTTTGATAAAAGCTTCATCTTCTTTCCAATACTGCTTGCTACAGGTCCAGATACGCCCGTATCGATTTCATCGAAGATGACTGTTGAAATTCCTTGTAAATGTGTAAAAATAATTTTCAAACCTAACATCAGACGGCTCAATTCACCACCAGAAGCAGTTTTTGCTAACGGTTTTGGATCTTCTCCCTGGTTCATGCTGATTAAAAATTCAACATGATCATCTCCATAAAGAGATGGTTCAGAATCTGTAAACGACGTTACAAATCTAGCATTTGGAAGCATTAAGTCATTCAGATGAGATTGAATTTCTTCATCCAGACGATGTGATTCCTTCTTTCTAAATGCAGATAGTTTACATGCATGTAAATGATACACCTCATATGCTTTCTGCATCTTCGCATTTAACGCATCTAAGTATTCCTGACGGTGTGTAATGCTTTCTAACTGATTCTGTAATTCTTCTTTTTTATCTAGAATATCTTGAATTGTTCTTCCGTATTTTCTTTTTAAACGCTGTATTTCAAAAAGTCTTTCTTCCATCGTATTGATGTCTTCTTCACTCATATCCATTCTATCCAGATAGGAATGCAGCTGCTGCATCGCATCATCGATTGCATAGTAGGAATCATTGACTGTAGTCTGAATTGCTTCTAAAGATGCGTCTGTTTTTAAAGAAGAAACCTGTCTGTTAAAATCATACAGATCACTTGATAAATGATCATCATACAACGTAAAAATAGAATTCAATTTATCTAATGAATCTTTAATCAGTTTGTACTGTTTTTCATTTTTTTCTAATTCTTCATCTTCGCCGATTTTCAGTTTTGCATCTTCAATTTCTTTGATTTGATACATGAAGAATTCAGCATCATTTTCATTATATGTTTCTTGTTCTGCCTTTTGTTTTTCTTTGCGTAAAGCATCATATGTCATATAGGCATTTTTTACGCTGTTTAAAAGATCATCATCTTTAAGATATTCATCTAATAAATGAATATGACGACCTGTATTTAAAAGATAGGCAGTATCACGCTGACCATGAATATCAATCTGATTGAGCAGAATATCTTTCATTAAACTTGACGTAACAACTCTATGATCAATTCTCGCAACACTTTTTCCATTTGCATGGATCTCACGCGTAAATGTTGTCTCATCATTTACATCAAAGCCGCTTTCTTCCATAGCTTTACATGCATGTGGATCAGAATGTAAATCAAACGTTGCTTCAATGATTGCTCTGTCTTTTCCTTTTGCAATCAAAGTGCTTGAAGCACGCGTTAAAGACAAGGTACTGATTGCATCAATTAAAATAGATTTACCAGCCCCTGTTTCACCTGTAAACGCACTAAAGCCACTTTCGAAATCAAGATTGATTTCATCAATTAAAATAAAGTTTTGAATGTAAAGATGTTTTAACATAACAATTTATTATTTCAGATACGAAAGAATACAATTCATTACAGTATTCATATCGATCCCTAGATCCTTTCTGAGCAGTCTTTCACTACCTTGCTCAATATAATCATCTGGAATTCCAAATCTCTTTAATGAGATAGATACATGATTGTCATTACACCATTCAAGTATCATACTGCCAAGACCATGTTCTAAAGCATCTGATTCATAACAGATAAAATGCATGTCTCGATTTGTGAATTCTTTTAAAACAGTTTCATCTAACGGCTTAAAGTAGCGACAGTTAATGACAGTCACTGGAAGTTCATTGACACTCACTTTATTCAAGAATTTGTCAACTGCTTCTCCATACGTAAAGATGCATACCTGATTCTCTTTTTTATCATTGAAAACTTCCCAGCTTCCTACCGGAATCATTTTATAAGCATGCGTTTCAGCAATCTTTGTATATCCCTTTGGATAACGGAAAGCAAACGGATGTTTTTGAGAGAAAGCAGTGTAAATCAGATTTTCGATTTCTTCAGCATCTTTTCCCTGTGCAATGATCATATTTGGAATACCACTCAATAATCCAATATCATAGATGCCATGGTGTGTTTCGCCATCTCCGCCAACAAGACCAACGTGATCAATTCCAATCACAACAGGCAGATCCATTCTCGCAATATCATGATTGATCTGATCATATGCTCTTTGCAGGAATGAAGAATAAACACAGAGATACGGATGCTTCCCACTGATTGCTAAACCAGCAGCAAACGTTGCGGCATGTTCTTCCGCAATGCCTGTATCAAAAGAACGTTCTGGAAATTCCGCAAAGAATTCCTGTAAAGAAGATCCATTGATCATTGCTGGTGTCAAGGCAACAATATCTTTGTTTTCTTCTGCTAATTTTCTAACTGTATTAGATGCAATATAGGAATAGGCAGCCTGCCCTTCTGGACAGTGGTGCAGTGCTTTTCCTGTTTCAACATTGAACGGACCAACACCATGCCACTTGCCTTCATAGTCATTTTCACAAGGTTCATAACCCTTGCCTTTTTTCGTCATGACATGAACAATAATTGGTCCATCATGATCTTTTACCGCTTCAAATACCTGAATCAGATCATGAAGGTTATGTCCATCAATCGGCCCAATATAGTCAATATTAAAATCCCCAAAGATTCCCTTCTTGACAATCTGCTTTTTGATTACATCTCTAATATTCTTTAAACCAATATATACCTGCTGACCAAATCCACTTGTACGAAGAGATTTCTTCATAGCTTTCTTTAAATTCATGTATCCAGTAGAAGAACGCAAATGAGAAAAAGCATGTGTTAATGCACCAACATTTTTAGAAATCGACATATTATTGTCATTAAAAACAATAATCATCTTTCTTTGTTCATAACCGATTTCATTTAATGCTTCCATGGACATGCCACTGCTCAAAGCCCCATCACCAATCACTGGAATGACTTCATATGATTCATGATTTAAATCTCTAGCAATTGCCATACCTAAAGAAGCAGAAAGAGACGTGGAACTATGACCAGCTTCCCAGCAATCGTAGATACTTTCTTTTCTTTTCTGAAATCCAGACAAGCCATGATATTGTCTTAATAGTGGAAACTGTGCTGCACGTCCTGTCAAAATCTTATGTGTATAACATTGATGTCCTACATCAAAAAATATTTTATCTTCAGGCGCATTAAAAACATAATGTAAAGCAATTGTCAGCTCTACAACACCTAGATTGCTTGCTAAATGTCCTCCTGTTTTTGAAATACTTTGAATTAGAAACTGTCTAATTTCCCCACTCAGCTGTTCTAATTCATCAATACTCATGGATTTTAGAAATTCAGGATTTTGAATACTTTTTAAATCCATATTTACTGCCCATCTACTTTCTACGTTTTTCAATACTTTCGATAAATGAAATTAATTCTTCTCCATTAAAGCCATGCATTTCAGAAATGCTTTGCTTAACTTTTTCATATTCAGAAATCATGAGTTCTTTACTCTGTTCTAAGCCAAGTAATGATACACTTGTTTTTTTATCGTTTTTCTCATCAGAATTGCTTTTTCCAAATTCTTCACTAGATAATTCTACATCTAAAATATCATCCTGGATCTGGAATGCAAGTCCTAATGAAATACCAATCTCATGCCATTGTCTAACTGTTTCATCATTCTTGCCAGCTAGAAGTGCTCCCATCATTAAAGGCGCACTCAATAGACATCCTGTCTTATATTTATGTACTTTTCTAACATAGTCCCAGTCACTTGTATTAGATTCATTCATATCAAGATCCTGCCCAAGGACCATGCCATTGCTTCCAGCACATTGTGCAAGTACTTGAATACATTTTACAACGATGGAAGGATCTGCAGTACTCGAAGAAGCTACATCAAATGCATATGTCAGCAATCCATCTCCAGCCAAGATTGCAGTTGCTTCATCAAACTGTTTGTGACAGGTTAATCTGCCACGACGCAAATCATCATTGTCCATTGCTGGAAGATCATCATGAATCAAAGAATATGTATGAATCATTTCAATGGCACATGCAAATTCATCAGCAACACTTTCAAGCAATCCATAGCCTTTAACCACTTCATACAAAAGATTTGGACGAACTCTTTTTCCTGGAGCAATCAATGAATAACGCATTGCTTCTTTTACTTTAGAATCAGCCAATTCATTGATTTTTTCTTCAAGAACCTTTTCAATTCTCATCATCTTCATCACCATTTTCTTTCAATAAAGTATCAATCTGACTTTCATACGTCTTTAATTTTTCATCACAGTTTTTTACTAGTTTTAAACCTTCTTCAAATAAAGCAATTGTCTCATCCAACGGTTTATCATTTGATTCAAGATCAGAAACAATTTTTTCTAGACGTTCCATTGATTCTTCAAATGTTTTTTCTTTACCTGCCATGTTTAATATCCTCAACTTTCGTTAAAACCATGCCTTTTGACAAGCGTATTGTCAGTTCATCATTTATATACAAATCATCTACATCTGTAATGACTTTATCATTTTTGTAAGTAACACTATACCCTCTAGATAACACTTTCAATGGTGAATAGGCATCGAGCAGCTTAACCATTCTTTCTAAATCATTATGGTAACGTGTAGAATTAAGCTGCATCGAAGATTTCAACGATTCTTCCTGTATAGAAAGAAAATGTTTATTACGATCCAGTTGACGATGCATATTCACAACAAGCTGTGCCTGCTGGTTTTGGATTTCACTGCGTATTTCATTAGAAGATGCAACCATCTTTTGGTGAAACAAGGAAGTCATACGATCCAATGCGCTTTTTCTTTCTCTTAAAGAGGAAGGATAGCGCATGAGTCTTTCCTGTGTATACTGCAGCATTACAATCTTTTCATTCAATAGCTTCTTAGGATTTTTCAATACAGAAGACGCTGCCAAACGAAGCAGTTGCTGCTGTTTTCTTTCTTCACACGCTTTTACAGCGTTTACCATGCGAATTTGAAAGGAAGAAAGCGTTGCCTTGACATCTACAATATTTGGTGTCGATACTTCAACTGCACCTGTTGGTGTATTGGCACGTTTATCACTGACATAATCAACAAGGGTTGTATCTGTTTCATGTCCAATACCAGTTACAATTGGCGTATGCATTGCATAAATTGTACGTGCCAGTGCTTCATCATTAAAACACCAAAGATCTTCTAACGATCCACCGCCACGTGCTAAAATCACAAGTTCATGATTTCCTTCATCCGCACGCTTTAAAGCATCTATGATTTTAGGAGAAGCCTGTGTGCCTTGTACAGGGCATGGATATTCATGAATCTTTGCAATTGGCCAACGTTTGCGGAAAGTAATCAGTACATCTTCTCTAGCAGCTGTATTACTTCCTGTAACTAATGCAATATCCATTGGATATTCTGGCAGCTGTTTTTTATGTGATTCTTCAAATAAGCCTTCCTGAAAAAGCTGCTTCTTCATCTGTTCCAGCTTTAAATACAATTCACCAATTCCACTTGGCTGCATTGAACTTGCAACCATCTGCATGCTTCCCATGCTTTCATAGACACTGACATCGCCAATTAAAATAACTTTATCACCGTTTTTAGGCTGAAAAGTTACTTTTTTATTCTGGTAGGCAAACATCACACATGTTAAAGAAGCTTTCTCATCTTTCAAAGAAAAATACCAGTGCTGTGAATTAGGGATGCGAAGATTGGAAATCTCACCCTCGATCATGACACCTCTAAGAACGGGATCAGATTCCATGGATTCTTTAATATAACGTACCAGCCTGCTAACTGGAACTACTCTACGACTCATATTACATCCAGAATTCGATTAATGAGTTTGTATGTATCTTCATCGCAATATTTCTTAGCGAGTTCTACAGACTCATTAATAATAACTGCAGCTTCAACTTCCTTTAAGTCAAACTCTGCACAGCCATTGATCAGAATTGCTTTTTCGATTGCACCCAGGCGATCGTAAGACCATCCTTTTTTGATTACTTCATTGATATATCCCTTATATTTTTCTTCGTTGTCAATCGCTGTATGAATGACTTTTACAAAGTATTCTGGAATATCTTTCTGTTCCATTTCGAATGCATCTTCAATGAGCTGCTTTGTATCACGTTTTACCAATAGATACTGATATACAGTAATCATTGCTTTTTCTCTTAGTTCACTTCTATTCATCATTTACCTCTTTGGTATTTATTTTATCATGAAACGCTTGTAAATGTGTATTGAGTTGATTGTATTTCAAGGTTGTTCTAAAATGGAAGGCATGCAGAAGAATACGATTGATGAACCATATTTAAAACGTTTATCTGCGCATCTGCGCACGATCAATGAACATCGCTATCAGGTAATGAAGAACTGCTTTGCCTGTGGTCTATACAGACAAGGATTAACACACGATCTTTCTAAATATTCCTTCAGTGAATTCCATGAATCTGTAAAGTATTTTCAAGGTACGCGGTCTCCCTACGCTTATGAAAAGGAACACTTTGGTTTTGCAGCTGGATGGCTGCATCATAAAGGCAGAAACAAACACCATTGGGAATACTGGTATGATGTCATAAATGGTAAATGGCAGCCTCTAGAAATGCCATTTAACTATTTCGTTGAAATGGTCTGTGATCGTGTTGCCGCATGCAGGATTTATCAGAAAGAAAAATACACAAAAGAAAGTGCATTGAAGTATTATCTGACAAGAAATGATTCTCTTTATATGCATCCTGCAACAAATGCACGTCTCAAATATGTTCTTGAACAAATTGCGTCCAGAGGTGAAGATGCAGTATTTCAAGAGCTAAAACAACAAGTGAAACAATGGAAAAAAGATGGAACTGTCCCTACACTGTAACAGTTCCTTTTTCATTTAAAAAACTGTTAGAAATTGAATTCTAACAGTTCATTTGATTATTGATTGTATGAGGAGTCGTTATGCTTAACCTGTACGTCGTGTGCACCACCTTCAACAATAGAAGTAGATGATACAAGTGTCAGCTTTGCCTTATCCTGCAATTCAGGAATCGTCAAAGCACCGCAGTTGCACATTGTAGACTTGATCTTCAATGTTGTCATTGCAACGTTTTCCTTCAATGGACCAGCATAAGGAACATAGGAGTCAACACCTTCTTCAAAAGAAAGCTTCTTGCCTTGACCAAGGTCATATCTGCCCCAGTTACGTGCTCTTGCACTTCCTTCACCCCAATATTCTTTTACTGTATTTCCATTTACAACAAGCTTCTGACCAGGAGCTTCTTCAAAACGAGAGAAATACCTGCCTAACATAACAAAGTCAGCACCCATAGCCAATGCAAGAGTAATGTGATAGTCATAAACAATACCGCCATCAGAACAGATAGGTACATATACACCTGTTTCTTCAAAATATTTATCTCTTTCCTGTGCTACGTCAATGACTGCAGTTGCCTGACCTCTGCCAATACCCTTTGTTTCTCTAGTGATACAGATAGAACCACCACCGATGCCAATCTTGATAAAGTCAGCACCAGCATCAGCTAGATATCTGAATCCTTCACCATCAACAACGTTACCAGCACCGATCTTGACAGAATCGCCATACTTTTCACGAACCCACTTGATTGTATTTGCCTGCCATACAGAATAGCCTTCACTTGAGTCAATCACTAAACAGTCAACACCAGCTTCAACCAATGCTGGAATTCTCTGTTCATAGTCTCTAGAGTTGATACCTGCACCAACCATGAGTCTCTTTTCTTCATCAAGTAATTCATTTGGGAATTCCTTATGTGCATCATAGTCCTTACGGAATACCATGTATAGTAAATGATCATTGTCATCTACAATTGGTAATGTATTGAGCTTATGATCCCAAATTAAATCATTTGCTTCTGATAATGTTGTATTCTTGTTTCCTACAACAAGCTTTTCTCTTGGTGTCATGAATGTAGATACTTTTTCATCTCCACTCATTCTTGATACACGGTAATCTCTTGATGTTACGATACCAAGTAACTTACCACAACTTGTTCCATCATCCGTAACTGCCATTGTTGAATGACCTGTTTCTTCAACAAGTTTTAATACATCGTTCAATGTAGCATCTTCTTTCAAGTTTGAATCACTTACTACAAATCCAGCCTTATAATTCTTTACACGAGCAACCATTGCTGCCTGAGATTCAATAGACTGAGATCCAAAAATAAAGGACATACCGCCTTCTTTTGCTAATGCAATTCCGAGTCTATCTCCAGATACAGACTGCATAACTGCAGAAATCATTGGAATATTTAATGTAATTGCTGGTTTTTCACCTTTCTTGTATTTTACAAGTGGTGTTTTTAAAGTGACATTGTCAGGTGTGTTTTCACTGCCTGTAAAACCAGGAATCAACAAATATTCACTAAATGTGTGTGATGGTTCGTTGTAGTACTTTGCCATGTTAAATATCAACCCTCCTAAATATTTTAAGCAATTATAGTAAATTAAAGTGATGAAGTAAAGGTGTCATGGTATAATTTTTAGCGAGAAACGGAGAATTTAGTATGAAGTTAAAAAATAGTTTCTTTTATACACTAAGAGAAAACGTAAAGGATGAAGATTCAGTATCAAGTAATATGCTTGTTAGAGCAGGTTATATTAAGAAAAGCTCTGCAGGTGTATATATGATGATGCCTCTTGGCTTAAGAGTCATGAACAAGATTGAAAACATCATCAGAGATGAAATGAATAAGGCAGACTGTCAGGAATTAATGATGCCAGCTTTGATTCCTGAAGATGTATATATTGCCAGTGGTAGAAGAAGTGGATTTGGTGCATCCATGTTCTCCCTGAAGGACCGCAAAGGACAGAATTATGTTTTAGGTCCAACGCATGAAGAATTATTTGCACAGGCTGCTAAAATGAAAATCAGATCTTATAAGGATATGCCATTTTCTATCTATCAGATGCAGACAAAGTTCAGAGATGAACCAAGACCTAGATACGGTTTGATTCGTACACGAGAATTCATTATGAAGGATGCCTATACATTTGATAAAGATGAAGCCGGATTAGATGTTGCTTACAAGAAGCAGTTCAATGCCTACAAGAATATCATGGATCGTCTGCATCTGGATTATAGAATTGTTAAAGCAGATACAGGTATCATGGGTGGTCTATTATCTGAAGAATTCCAGGCAATTACACCTCTTGGAGAAGATATTCTAGTATTGTGTGATTCTTGTGAATTCTCAAGCAATATTGAAGTTGCTGCATGTGTTCCACAAAAACCAGCTGAAGCTGAAACAGAACTTGAAATGGAACTTGTTGAAACACCTGATTCTAGAACAATTGAAGAAGTTGTTAAAACGCTCAGCAAGCCAGTAAACAAATTTGTTAAGACATTGATCTATAACGTTGATGGCAAGGCTGTCGCTGTTATGGTTCGTGGTGATCGTGAAGTTAACGAAACAAAGCTTAGAAAGCTGTTTAACGCAACAGAAGTTGAACTTGCTGATGTAACAATGGTCAAGGAAGCAACTGGCGCTGAAATCGGCTTTGCAGGACCTGTAGGCATTCACTGCACACTTGTTGCCGATGAAGAAGTGACTTATATGCAGAACTTTGTTGTTGGTGCAAACAAGACAGGCTATCATTATACAAATGTCAATCAGAAAGATTTCAAGATTGATATGGTAGCTGATGTTAGAAACATCATGGAAGGTGATACATGTCCTTGCTGCGGCGGCAAGATTGAATTTAAGCATGGCATTGAAGTTGGTAATACATTCAAGCTAGGCACAAAGTATTCTAAGGCTATGGGCTTGCAGTATCTTGATTCTAATAACCAGCTGCAGGATGTCTGGATGGGATCCTATGGTATTGGTCCTGCTAGAGCAATGGCTGCACTTTGTGAACAGAACGTTGATGAAAATGGTATTAACTGGCCTAAGGAAATTGCTCCTTACCAGGTAGCTATTGTTATTATTTCCATGAAGGATGAACAGCAGGTATTGAAAGCTAACGAAATCTATGAAGCATTAAAGGCAAAAGGCATTGATGTTATACTGGATGACCGTGATGAAAGACCTGGTGTAAAATTCAAGGATATGGAACTCATTGGTATTCCTTTCCGTATTACTGTTGGTAAAGGCATTAAAGATGGTAATGTTGAATGGAAAGCAAGAACAAGCGATAAAGAAGACGTATCTGTAGAAGAAATTGTAGAAAAAGCATTAGAAGCACTGAAATAATATATTTCTATACCACAAAAAAACTATGAAGATTTGGTTATCTATCATTCTTCATAGTTTTCTTTTTTTTCAGCATGGAATATCTATAGAAATACTAAATACATCTTTATCCAGTTCGTAATAACATGTTCCCTGGTGCAGTCTGATTACTCTTTTTACACTTTCTAAACCAATATGATTGCTTTCTGTCTGCACATCTGTTGTTCTAACAGTATTCTGCATCGAAAGCTTCAGATGGTGATTGTCATAGATACATTGAATATGAACGGGCTGTTTTTTATCTGCATATTTATATATATTAGAAATCAGATTATTTACTACCCTTTTCATCATTTCAAGATTTACAGAAATTTCAGCATCATCATTAGATACATTATATTCCACAAGAAATTCTTCCATCTGCAGATATTCAATCTGATATTTTATATATTCAATAAATGAAAGCAGTGATACTGTTTCCAGCTTAATACAATCTGTTGTATCAAATACGGTTGCGTATTCAAATGTTTTATCCGCAAGTACACGAATATGTTTTACATTCTCCAGGCAATTATCTAAATACTGTCGTTTTGTTTCTTCGTCCTTGAATTTATTCAAACGAAGAATTTCCAGATATCCCTGCAAAACAGTCAACGGTGTTCTTAAGTCATGAGACATTGTTGTAATCAATTTATGATTGGCATCTCTTGCTTCCTTTTCTTTTTGAATATTCGTATCTAATGTTTCCCGCAAATGATTTAAACCAGATGCCAAAGCTGTTAATTCATCATGACTTTGTTCTTTGACATTTGTCTGTAAATCCCCTGATTCAATTGTTTCTACGCTATTCTGCAGGTATTTGATATATTTAACTTTACGATGCATAAATAACAATGCCGGTAAAATACAGACAAGAATGGAAATCATCAAAGAAATATAAAAATAATGCGTCGAATATTTCAATCCATGCAGATCATTCACCACAAGCACTGCCTGCCCATCCTTGAAATCTATTTTTTTTGCCAATTGATTGTTATAGATAGCAGTCTCAAAATCAGATTGTACATAATACAATTTTAAAGTCAGGTATTCTGCAAAATCATATGGTTCTTCTAAAATGGACGCAAAGCTGCCTTCTATATAATCCCCAGAACGATATTCATACAGCCACATGGACGTATATTGATCATGTTGATCCATCAATTTTTTAATACCAGCAATATCATCAATGGAAATCGTTTTTGCCTTTTCTTGTATCTCTTTTGCTTTTGCTTCTGGATCAAATTTAATGATACTGATATGATGTAGAAACTGATAGTAGGATAAAGAGTTTGCACGCATCATTGCATATGTCGCAAATCCAAGCATTCCAGAAAAACATGTAATCAAAAACAATTTCGTGGATAAGGAAAAATGCTTTTTATTCACTGTAATACCCCTTTCCCCATGATGTTTTGATGACTGTTGGATAAGATGGATCATCTTCTATCTTTTTTCTTAAGTTACGAATATGAACCATTACCGTATTATTTGCGCCATAGTAATATTTTTCCTGCCAGATATTTTCATAGATTTCTGCTAAAGAATATACCGTATTTTTATGCTGCGCAAAAAACAATAAAATCTGGTATTCAATATCCGTCAACAGAATTTCTTTTCCATCTTTAAATGCTGTTTTTAAGTTCGTATCTAGTTTTAACTTGCCAATATTTAAAACAGATTCCTGTTTTGTTGAATGGTCTTTTCCCTGATAAATATGATATCTTCTTAGCAATGCTTTCACACGTGAATTTAATTCAGTATATGAAAATGGTTTTGTTAAATAATCATCTCCGCCACTTGAAAAAGCAAGTGTTTTATCAGAATCCTGTCCCTTTGCAGAAAGAAATAATACTGGTGCATTTGTCACTTCACGCAATTTCGCACATAATTGATACCCATCCATTCCTGGCATCATAATATCTAAAATAATTAAATCAATGGAGGCATCAATCTGTTCTAATGCTTCTTCTGCATTCTTTGCTTCTAGTATTGTATATCCTTCAGAAGATAGTAATACGTTTACAACTTCTCTAATTTCCGGATTGTCATCTATGACAATAATTTTTTCACTCATTTCCATAATCATCCTTTCCTGTTACACAATTGTAATATTGATTGTTGTACGTATCGTGAAAAACATTTTTTTGTATTTTAACACGATATTGAAATCATGATTCAAAAGAATCCATGAATAGAATAACGTCAACATATTCAAATAAGTCTTAATCTTTCTTAATCCAGCAATTCCAAGTATACTGAAATAGCTGAAAGAAGAAAATCAAGATGGAATTTATCAAATATACAATTGCTGGTGTAGTTACAACGCTGATGAATTATGTCATTTATAGTGCAGGCTTACATTTTCATATGAACTATCTAATCGCGAATACTATTGCCTGGTGTTTTGCGGTTCTTTTTGCATATTTCATGAATCGAAACATTGTTTTCCAGTCAAAGAACAATTCTAGAAAAGAAATGATTCTTTTTGTTACTTTACGATTTTTAACTTTACTAGTTGAAAATGTTTGTCTATGGATTTTCATTGACTATTTACATTGGAATGCTGATGACTGTCATTGGAAATTATTTCTTCTGTAAATTTTCTATCTTCAAATAAAGAAAACGATGTATCTTTCAACATCGTTATACTTTTGAATATGCTGCTTTCACTGTAAGACCGTTTAAATTCCCAAGTTTTCCACACAATGAAGAGATAATATCATTTGGTGCATCAATTGCGATAGAAATCAAAGAAATTTCTCTTTTTGGATATGGGATTCCCATTCTTCCAATAATATACTTTCCATAATCATGCAAAATTTCATTCATTGTGTTTACCTGCTCACGATCTTCAACAACGATCGCAATAACAGCAATTCTAGTTTCTTCCATAGTTACACTCCTTATATTGATTCATTTTCGGATACCGCAATCAATGAATGATACGTTTTACCATTCATTTTCTTTTCAAGTTGAATGACAGGAACATGGAATACGCGCGACAGATTTTCTTCTGTCAAGATCTCATCTGTATTTCCAAAAAGAGATGTTCCTTCTTTCGATAAGAGTAAAGTTTGATCTGCGATATCTAGTGCGTGCTGGGGATAATGGGTATTGAATATGATCATCAATCCCTTTTCTTTTGACAAACGTTTCAATAGATCTAATACAACAATTTGATTTGCCATATCTAATCCAGTTTCAGCTTCATCTAGAATCAATGCTTTTGGATTTGAACACAAAGCCCTGGCAATATATACAAGCTGTAATTCACCACCAGAAATTTCATTTATATTCTGCTCTTTTAAATGCTCAATTCCACATAATTGCATTGCTTCTAATGCATATTGCTGATCCGTTTCGTCAGGAAGTGAAAACATATTTAAATATGGACTTCTTCCAAGTAAAACCGTTTCAAATACAGAACATGGAAATGTAACGGTATGAGATTGTGGAACATAAGATACTTGCCGAAAAAACACATTTACTGGAATCGTTGATATATCTTTTCCATCAAAAATTGCTTTTCCTTCTTTCCATTTCAGAAAACCAAGCATACACTTCAATAATGTTGTTTTTCCGGCTCCATTTGGTCCAAGGATTGCGAGTATCTTCCCTTCATCGACTGAAAAAGAGATATCATTGAAAACAGGCTTTTCTTTTTTGTAGAAAAATGAGCCATGTAAAACTTCATACTTCATATCTCAATTCCTCCTGTTTTTCTTAACAGCAGCAAGAATACGGGAGCACCAATGATTGCGGTCAATATACTGACAGGAATTTCTGCCTGGTACATGCATCTGGCAATTGTATCAATTATGAGCATAAACAATGCTCCAAATACAATACATCCAGGAATGACTTTTGTATGATTGTTTCCAAACAGCATTCTTGAAATATGTGGAATCAATAATCCAACCCATCCTACAACACCGCACATGCTTACTACAGAAGCAGTAATCAATGAAGAAGCAACAATCACAATCATTCGATTCTGACGCACGTTGATCCCTAAAGAAGCAGCCTCTTCCTCTTTCAAACTCAATGCATTTATACGATATCGCATCAAATACAATACAACCATACCAAGAATAATCATCGGTACACCTGTATACAGAGAACGTACCGTACTGTTTGAAAAGCTTCCCATCAGCCAGAATGTAATAACTGGCAGTACATCATTCGGATCCGCAACATACTTAATCAGTGAAACAAGTGCGGAAAACAATGAAGAAACAACCATTCCTGCAAGAATGATCATCATGATTTGATTGGCATGCCTGTAACGTGTAAATACAAATACGAGCACTACTGCAAGGATTCCGAAAATCAGTGCTGAAATCTGAATTTCTAATGCATTCAATCCTAAAAGAATCCCAAGAGCAGCACCAAAACTTGCGCCATTAGCACACCCTAACGTATCTGGTGTAGCTAAAGGATTGGAAAATAACGCCTGAAATGATGCACCAGCTGTTGCAAGTCCGCTTCCAACAATCAAAGAAACAAGAATACGTGGAATACGTATGTTAAAAATAACAGTTTCTGCATTTACAAGATCAACTTTCTGTAATGTCAGTACCTTGATTACATCTTGTAAAGCAATCGTATATTGCCCCAAACATAAAGCAATGAGTGCTAAAAAGAGTGTAGCAATACAGCCTGTAATCATACATACACGATACTTTCTATCCACGTATTCCCTCACTTTCTATTAATTCATAGAACTGGCAGAAGCGTTTGGTGTATACATCTGATCAACCTGTTCATCTGTCAATGTTACGCCAAATAAATTCTGATAGTATTCTTTTACATCAGCCTTGACATCCATATCTTTAAACAGTTCTGGATATACAGCCTGTGCAAGCCATTCAAGTGTCATTGGTGAATCAATACTTGGTGTATATGTTCTATATGTGCCCAATGGCATTTTATAGACTCTCTTATTCTTAACAGCACTGACATTGGACCAGTCATCACTGCCAATGGCATTATTGTAGAGATCATCTGGTTTTGCCTGAGTGAAGTTTGTAATCACAATGACATCTGGATCCCATTCATACACCTGTTCCATTGTAATCACAGCATTTGTCTTTTCTGCAGGTACATCCTTTGCCACGTTCACTGCACCTACAGCATCACACCACCATTGACCAAAGAACTTGCTGGAAGAAGTAATCATTGCATTTTCATCATACTGGAACAAGAATAATACTTTCTGCTTTTCTTCAACATTCTTCACTGTATCCTGAATCTTGTTATATGTATCTGTGGAATACTTCTTGATGAGTTCTTCTCTATTTCCAGCGTGTTCTGGATAGATTTGATCTAATAGATTCATCCATTCATTGAATGTTTCTGTACAGTTGAATTTCCATTTTGTAGCAGAGAAAGCCACAGCAGTCAATCCAGCATTTTCCAGCTTTTCTAGATCCTGTGTATCACTTGCATTATAGAAAACAACATCTGGTTTTAAAGCAAGCAGACTTTCAATGTTGACATCATCTCCATCCATGATATCAGTTGTAATATTTGTGATATCTGGATAGAGCTGTGATAAGATACCATTTTTTGCAGCATTCATACTGCCTGGTTCCATAGCGACAATAGAATCACAGGAATCCAGATATACCGTTAACATGGATGGTAATGGATAGATTCCAAGTACTGCTACGCGTTTTGGATTTGTTGGAACTTCTACTTCACGATCAGCATGATCTGTAATTGTTACAGTTGATTGCTGTGCAGTTGCAGAAGCAGAAGCGGATGTGCTTGTTTTCGGTGATGAACAAGAAACAAGCAGTGTTGTCATTGTAAGTGACAAGAATAATTTGAATAGTTTCATAAAATTTCCTTTCTCACGATCGGAATAAATGAAAATAAAACACCTCTTTTAGATGCAAAGAGGTGTGAATATAAAATCACTTTCATTCACTCTCTTTGAACGCAGATTTCTCTTTGTTTTAGATCGCAGTTTTATTATACATGACAAAACAAAAAAGAAGAAGTGATTCACTTCTTCTTGTCTATTACTTTTTCGCTGCAATTTCTTCTCTTAATGCTTTATAGAAATCTTCACATGCAAATGTTGCCTGATCACGAGAACCATATCTCCTAACAGTTAACGCATTGTTTGCTACATCGTTATCACCAACAACGATTTGAATTGGTGTCTTAGATGTCTGTGCTTCTCTAATACGGTAGCCAAGCTTTTCATTACGGTCATCAAGACTTGCTCTAACGCCCATTGCCTTCAAATCAGCAACGATCTTGCTTGCATATTCGCTATGTACTTCAGGAGCAACTGGAATAACAACAACCTGCTTTGGTGACAGCCATAGAGGTAATACACCCTTTGTTTCTTCAAGCAGGAATGCAATGAAACGATCGAGGGATCCTAAGATAGCACGGTGGATAACAACTGGTCTTTTCTTCTGCTGATCAGAATCAACATATTCGAGTTCAAATCTTTCTGGAAGCTGATAGTCTAGCTGAATTGTAGACAGTGTTACGTCATGACCTAAAGCAGAACGTACCTGTACGTCGATCTTTGGACCATAGAAAGCTGCTTCGCCTTCTGCTTCATAGAAAGGAACTTCCATTTCTTTGAGAACCTTTCTTAATTCAGCCTCACTCTTTTCCCACAGTTCATCATGACCGAAGTATTTCTCCTTGTTTTCAGGATCTCTTAATGATAAACGGAAAGAATACTTTTCGAAACCAAAATCCTTATAAACATCAAGAATCAGCTTTGTTACGTCCTTGATTTCACTTGCAATCTGATCTGGTCTACAGAAGATATGAGAGTCGTTCTGTGTAAATGCACGCGCTCTTTCAATACCAGTTAAAGCGCCACTTGCTTCAAAACGGAAGTCATTGGCAATTTCAGCAATTCTTACTGGAAGGTCTCTATAAGAGTGCAGCTTGCTCTTGAACATGATCATATGTTCAGGACAGTTCATAGGTCTTAATGCATAGGCATTTTCAGGATCCTTTTCACTTGTCATAGCTGGGAACATATCATCTTTGTAGTGATCCCAGTGACCAGAAATCTTAAAGAGTTTTGTATTGACAACGTTTGGTGTGCATACATGTAAATAGCCTTGTGCAATTTCTTTATCCATGATGTAGTCAGCTAATAATCTTCTGACTGTAAAACCATTAGGAAGATACATAGGAAGTCCAGCACCGACAGTATCAGAGAACATGAACATCTGTAATTCTTTACCAAGTTTTCTATGATCTCTCTGTTTTGCTTCCTCTAAATCAGCTAAATGTGCTTCTAATTCTTCAGGTGTTGGAAAGCATACGCCATAGATTCTCTGTAAAACTTTATTATTCTTATCACCCTTCCAGTATGCACCAGAATGTTTGATGAGCTTGAAGTTCTTACAAAGTTTTTCATTATCTACATGAGGTCCTCTACATAAGTCTGTATAGTCACCTTGTGTATACATAGAAATGTTTGTACCTTCAGGCATTCTTTCAATCAAGTCAATCTTATATGGATCGTCTTTAAACTGCTGTAATGCTTCTTCCTTAGAGATTTCATGACGAACGATTTTCTTGCCATCCTTGGCAATCTTCTTCATTTCTTTTTCAATCTTTTTCAGATCGTCATCACCAAGTGTGACATCTCCTAAGTCAACATCATAGTAGAATCCTTCTTCTACAACTGGCCCTACCCAGAATTTAGCGTTTGGCCAAATGTGCTGGATTGCATGTGCCATCATGTGTGCACATGAATGGTTGAGTGTTTCTAGATCTTTGTTTTCTGTAAAATTAATCATCACTGTACTCCTTTTAGAGGACAAATAAAAAAGTCCTCTCTACAATAGAAAGGACGCTATATCAGCGCGGTACCACCTTTATTCCCTTGCGGGCTCTCAAATCCTTAACGCGGAAAACGGTAATCTTTTTCAAGTACTGTTCACAGGGAGTAACCATAACACTCTTCATTTTCTTTTCACCAGCCAGAAAACTCTCTACATCCAATGTGCTATGATCATATCCTGATCATTACATTTGCTTAAATTTTAGTGATAAATTTCTCTAAAGTCAATGACTAGATCTTTTTTATTTTGCATTACCGTATGAATAAATTGATCACATCGTTTCATTTGTGATTTTACAGTACGATAATCACATGGCACCTCATAAGAATATCCATTTCCGAAATAAATTCTTGTATGATTATTTTTTGTCTGTTGAATATTCATAACTTTATTGAAATATACAAATACATTTTCTGGATTGTCTTTCCCACGAATTGGAAAATACATATTCATTGTCTGTTCACTGATCAAAATACATGGTTTTTGATGTGCATTTGTTAAATGACAGAATGAATCCATTCTTCCCTGTAGACTTGCACCATATTGAATGACAACTTCTTCCAGCCATTGCATGCCACTAAATGGAAACTTTAACGTTTTATCTTTTGAAAATATAAATTCACTGTTGTTGTATGAAGAAACAATGAGAAGAGGTCGATATGCTTTAGTCTCTGCAGCAACAGCTTCCATCACAGCACTCTTCCTCTTGTGCACATAGAATTTCTAGTGCTCTAAAATCAATTGCAATTGCTTCAATTTCAACAAGTGCACCACCTGATAAACCATTTACACTGCATGCACTTCTAGCGGGATATGGTTCTTCAAAATATTCCTGGTACACTTCATTCATTGCTGAAAAATCATTCATGTCTTTCAGAAATACTGTTGTCTTAACAACATATTTCATTTCCATATCTGCTTCTTTTAAAAGTGCCTTCATATTTTCCAGGCATTGTCTTGTCTGTGCTTTAATATCTCCTGCAATCATTTTTCCTGTTTCAGGATCTAATGGCAATTGTCCTGAAATATACACATTTTCACATGTCTTGATGCATGGAGAATATGGTCCTTTGGCTTCTGGTCCTTTTTTACAGACGATCTTTTGTTTGATACCCATACCTATTCCTCTTCACTTAGATCATCGTCATCATCAGCATCATCCAAAAATGACAGATAAATCTGTTCTCTTTTCTTTGCTAAAGATTCGTGATTCTTGTTAGAAATCAAAAATAACAGATAAGCAAACATCATAATGATGAATATCAATACAATCAAACTTAAGTAATCATTCAAATTTTCTAACATTTCAATTTCCTCTTGAAATCATTATACAGGAATTATGCATTGGTTGAAGCATTATGCACTCTTTCAAGAAAATCTTCTCCCTTGATAGATTCGTGCTTGCATAGTTCTGGATAATCCAGTTGTCTTAAAACCTCATAAGAAACCAAAGCAACACAATTAGACAGATTCAAACTTCTTGCTTCCTTGACCATTGGAATTCTCATACATTTATCTAAGTGATCATATAGTATATCTTTTGGAATGCCTGTACTTTCTTTTCCGAACACAAGATAAATATCACCTTCATCTTTTGTATAGTCAAAAGAATCTGGTGTTTTTAATGCATAGCGGGAAACAAAGTAAAAACTGCCTTGATTTGTTTTTAAAAATGTTTTCCAGTCTGGATATGTCTTGTAGTCTAATTCTTTTACATAGTCCATACCTGCTCTTCTTAGATGCTTTTCATCGAGTGAAAAACCTAATGGCTCTATTAAATGCAAACGCATATGAAACGCCATGCATGTACGCATGATATTTCCTGTATTTGCGGGAATTTCTGGTTCATATAAAACAATATTGATCATACTTTTACCTTCTTATCTAAAACTCTTAAAACAAAATAAATCACACATACACTGATTACATAAGTTGCCATGATCAACATGACAAGATCAAAGAAAAATGTTTCTGGAAACATATTGATCATAATAGATGTATTTGGATCAAGGATGAATAAATCATTGTCAAAGAATAGATAATGAAAATTCATCCAGAAATCATAGAAATCACAAAGTGCATATATCGCAAGCATCGACACAAATAGAACAATCATAAGCAAAGCATATCGAATGCCGCTCATATATACATGCATCGCTTCCTTCTTTTCTTTAAGATAAATCAAAACATACAGAACAATACTTGCGGCAAACATTCCAATTGCTGCCATCTTTGCATGCATACAAAGATTTTTAACATCAACCATATGTAATGTTTCTCTTTCATTGAATACTTCTCTTTCTGTATCACATACTGTTGCTTCTACAACAATATCATCTCTTTTATTTTCCAGATAATCTAACAATGTATCTGTTGCTTTCGTGAGATCTTTATCACTCATTCCAATAACTTCTGCCTGATTTGATTTATTGTATTCATATTGATAAAACGAATGATTGAAACTGCATGTAAAAATAATTCCTAATAGAATAGAAATGAGAAATAAAAGTGATGCTATAGTTGATAAAATCTTAGTGCTTTTGTGCATCTAGCCATGCCTCTAACTTACGAACTGCTTTTCCTCTATGAGAAATAGAGTTCTTTTCCTCTTTACTCATTTCGGCCATTGTCTTGCCAGATGGTGCATAATAGATAATTGGATCATATCCAAAACCATTGCTTCCTTTTGCTTCTAAAGCAACTTCACATTCCACTGTATCTTCAAATACAACAGGTTCTTCATTGACACGCGTAATTGCAATCGCACATACATAACGACATGTACGATCTTTTTTGTCCTTTAACAAATCTAGCACTTTCTGATTCTTTACATCATAGCTTGTATCGTGACCAAGCCATCTCGCACTCATGACACCTGGCTTTTTATCTAAAGCATCAATTTCAAGTCCAGAATCATCTGAAATCGCAGTAATGCCATAACGATCAGTGACTGCCTGTGCCTTAATGATTGCATTATCATGGAAAGTTGTACCAGTTTCTTCTACTTCCGGCATATCTGGAAAATCAGATAATGATTTTACTGTATATCCTTCTGGTTCAAGCATTTCTTTAAATTCTTTGATTTTTCCCTGGTTGCCGCTTGCAACAACGATTACTTTATCTTCCATTTAAATTCTCCTATTAATTTCTGATTTTGTGATGCATTTAGAAATGCATTCACATCGTTTCTCATTTTATCATGATTTTCTAGAATTCGTCCTTTAGATACAACAAAAGGATCAATATATCTTTTCTTTGTATGAATGATGATTCCATCTTTACTCTCTATAACATTGCATAAAGAACAATATTGTTTCCATGCCTGTAAATGTTTGATTTTAGAAATGACAGTCCTTTCATCCTTGTATAGATCTTCATAAGAAATGATATTTGATGTCATACAGTCTTTGATCAAATGTGCGAGGATTTCCATCGCATAGCGATCTTGAGAAGAGGAATATACTTTACCACACTGTAATGCAATGGATGTAAAACGATATGCTTTTTCTTCATTTTGAAAGCACAGTTCTTCTTCTCCAGATTCATTTGTGGCTACAACGATATCATCAAATAATTCTTTCATTTCTTCTTCTGTAGAAAAGCCATAGTTGATACTATTGCCAATGGTATATTCAAGTCGATCACTGCTGAGTTTTGGCGTATCATTATCCGCAATGGAATACATATGATAATCATAGATTTCTTCAATAGAAATATGATCTTCTTGTAAAAGATTCATTAAAACAGAATCATTACACAAAATCTCTTTTGTATTTTTTTCTGTAGATTCCTGATGCATGTGATCATGATTCATAAAATCAATTGTATGTGAAAAGACTGGTGTTGAAATATCATGAAATAAGCCAGCCAGTGCCTGTTTCTTATCTTTAGTAAAATGATGAATGATACAAGCAACACGCAAGGAATGAATGAATCTAGAATATGGCTGAATATTCTTGAATAATGGAAGATTTGTTTTTTCTACCCCACAATTCATATCAATATTCTTTAATCTCTGCATCGCCGGTATCTCACTATATTTCATAATATAGTCAGGAATACTCACTAAATCTGTCATACATTTAAAAATGACCAGTTTTCTGGTCATATCTTACCTTTCTTTTCCAATTCTTTATAGGCATATACAGCACCATATTTTCTAGCATCTTCATGGAACGTTACACCACGGATCACAGGCTGGAAAATATTCTGGTATGAATCATTTGAAAAGCGCTCATCAATTGCGTCTTGAATGATTTGCATAAAAGCTGGTTCATCTGTAATATTTCCAGAAATAACAAATGTAGATGCATCCACAACACATTGGATATTGTAAATATAATTGGCAAGTCTTGCGCAATATACTTTGACGCCCTCAATAATATCTTCTTTGCCTTTGCTTAGACCAAACATAATTTTTAAAATATTCATATTTTCATGATGCGTCACTTCTTTTACAACACTGACTAAACCATTCAGCGAACAGCTTAAAGCAAACATATCGGAATTATCTACAGCTCTTTGCGTACTGTCTGTCAGGTAAGAGAATTCCCCTGCGCCAAAATGTGCACCATTAAAAATCTTTCCGTCATGAATAATTGCGCCGCCAATGCCTGTTCCAAGAAGCATTACCATGACACCTGTATGAACACCTTTCAAAGAACCATAACCAACTTCTGCCAAAGCTGCTGCTTTTGCATCATTTAAAATAATTGTTTTCATACCAGTATATTCACTGATTTCCCTTGCCAGCGGTTCATTACGGATAAAGCGATAAATACCTGCGGAATACGCCATGCCGGAATCAGTATCAATAATACCAGGCATAGTGATTGCCAAGGAATCAGTTCTTAAACAAAATGAATCTGTAATTTTCTTGATTGTCGTAAAAAGATCTTCTCTACTTGTAAAGGAATTGAGCTGTTCTTTTCCTGTTTTACATACATCAATTTCTTCACTGATCAAAGCATATCTCAACCAGTTTCTTCCAATATCAATTGTTAAATAGTTTTTCATACACATCACATTGACAGCCACTTGCTCAAGCTCTTTTTCTTCATTGCATCATAGTATTCTTGACGCATTTTATCATCTAACGCCATCCCTAGAAAACGATCTCTCATGTAGTAAACATAATCTGGATCCACATCATAATTGATCATCAAATCTGTTTTATTCTTTGCCTGAATCAATGTCTGCCATGTAATTGCACGATATGCAGGAGAAGTAATATTCTGATTTACATGCTCGATCCACGCAATCATAGCTTTGTAAAAATCAATTTGATGTTCTGTTTCAGTTTTTACTTCAATCAGAGAAATCAATCTTTCTTCTGCAGAAATCGTTGCATGTCCTCCAATGCGATTTGTAATTGGAGAACGAACGTTTTTGATATTCTGTAAAGTTTCTTCCAGTTCTAATTCACATTTATCTCGTTTCGAACGATAGTTGAAATAATTACGGCATTCTTTTTTATATAACTGCAGCCAGTGTGTTTTATCATCATTTGTCATCTTCAAATACCTCGTCAATCCACTTGTATAATGCAACCTGCAAAGCTCGACGAGTAATACCATATTGCTCAGCTACTTTCACTTGTGGTGTACCTTCCACACAAAGCAAGTAGATCATGACTTTTGCACTTGTACCACACTTTTCTTCAATCACATCAAATGTCTCTTCCACAAAATCAATATCATCCTGCAGAAACTGATAAAACATATCATCACCTTCTGCTCGCGTATGATATAAAGACATTGTTGTTTTCTCACTCAAATACACACGACAGCTTGCTTTAAAAGCTGCCCATTTTTCCTTTTTGTTCATATATTAATTATTATAGCAAAAAAACATCCATTGCAACTGCATGGATGTAATTTGGCTATTTCATAAATGATTTCAAGAATTTTTTAGCAGAGCGAACGCCAAGATTGATCAGTTCATTTTCAGCTTTATTTTGAATCTTTTTTGCAATTCTCTTTGATTGATTTGCACGCTGCTTTTCTTCGCGTGCTTCTAATCTCGCAGCTTCTTTCGCACGTGCTTCTTCAATTTTCGCAATCTTCTTTTCTTCTTCTAAGCGATTTTTTTCTTCCTCTGCTTCTTTTTTGATTTCATCCACTTTTTCAAAAGCACTTTCTGGATCAATTTCATCCCAGTATTTACTTTTGAGTGGATCATTATTGACAGTTCTAAAGATTGCGGTAACTTCACTTGCCTTCATACTGGAAGATGGTGGCAGAATCTTTGTTTCTTCAACAATTGTAGGAGCGCCATCTTCATCTAATACAGATACAAGCGCATGCCCTGTTTTCATCATTGTGATGACTTCTTCTGTATTTAGTTCTGGATTTTGTCTGAATGCCTGTGCTGCAAGCTTTACATTTTTCATTTCAGAAGGTGTATATGCACGCAGTGCATGCTGGATACGATTACTGAGCTGTGCTAAGACAGAATCAGGAATATCTGATGGAGATTGAGTACAGAAGAATACACCAACACCTTTCGAACGAATCAGTTTTACAGTCTGTTCAACTTTATCCAGTAGTGCTTTAGGTGCGTGGTCAAACAAGAGATGAGCTTCATCAAAGAAGAATACAATTTCAGGCTGATCTAAGTCACCAACTTCAGGCAAGTTCTGATACAGTGCATCTAAAAGCCATAACAAGAACGTTGCATACAGGAGTGGATGCTGGAACAGCTTTTCACATTCAAGAATATTCATGACACCATTGCCATTTTCTGTCTGTAAAAGATCTTGAATATTCAATCCCGGCATACCAAATAATTTATCACCTTCCTGCTGTTCAAGAACAAGCAGTTTTCTTTGGATCGCACCAATAGATTGTTTCGTCACCATTCCATAATTTACAGTAAATGAGGATGCATTCTCACCAACATATGCACACATTGCCTGTAAATCTTTTAAGTCAATAATGTCAAGATCTTTATCTTCTGCGATTTTAAAGATGATATTTAATACACCTTCCTGTGCATCAGAAAGATCTAAGATTCTACTCAACAGTACAGGATCCATTTCCCGCATCACTGCACGCATTGGAAGTCCATTCTTCTTATATACATCGAAGAAACGAACTGGATAGCTCTTCGTTTCAAAACCACTAATTGACATTGAATCCAGACGTTCCTGAATACAAGAAAGATTGCCAGGTGTTATCATGCCTGTCAGATCTCCCTTCACATCCGCAATAAATGTAGGTACTCCTGCATCACTCAAGCTTTCAGCAATCACTTTTAATGTGACTGTTTTTCCTGTACCACTTGCTCCTGCAATCAAACCATGACGATTCATTTGATTCAGAAGCATGTATACTTCTTTCTCTTTTGCTTTGCCAAGGAGTATTTTATGATCCTTTAACATAACATGCCCTCAATATTAAGCTAAGCGAATACCGCCTACATCACGAATACGTAAAATATAGCAGCAGCCTTTGCCAAATGTCTTTTCCATTCTTTCAATGAATACTTCTGTTGTATTCTTATTCACAAATGCCTGGATTGTTCCCGCAAATCCACCGCCATGTACACGGTATGCACCATCTTCATGAATGACAGATTCAGAAATTGCCAAACCAATAGCAACTGCCTGTGATTCAGGCATAGAACCTACAGAAATATTCTGTAAATACATCCAGCTGGATCTTCCAGATTCTCTAACAAGCTGAAAGAATGTTTTGATATCTTTTTTCTTGAGTGCTTCTGCTTCATCATGTGCACGCTGTGTTTCATTTAAGAAATGATATGCACGTAAGAATGCACGGTCTCCACACTGTTCTCTGATTTCTTTCACATGGTCAAACAATTCATCTAGTGTTGCTTCAGATAATACTTCATGTCCCATCACTTTAGCAGCAGCTTTCATTTCTAGTGGAACCTTAGAATATTCATCAGACAAGTCCGCATGAGAAGCTTTCACATCTGTGATGATCAAATCATAGCCATAGTCAGCTGGATCAAAAGGAACCTTTTCAACCACTGGATTTTCAGGATCTTTAAAATCCATTGCAGCAAAGCTGCCAACAGAACAAGCCATCTGATCAAGCAAGCCACTTGCTTTCATGAAATACACGTTTTCCGCAAACTGACCAATCTTGGCCACGTTTTCTGTAGAAACTTTTCCTTCGTTGTAAAGATCATTCTGAATTGTACCAAGCAATACTTCAAACGCTGCAGAACTAGACATGCCACCACCATTGATGACATCACTTTCTGCATAGCACTTAAAGCCGCCCGCATTGTATCCACGCTTGTTTAAACCTGATGCAACACCACGGATCAAAGCTTCTGTAGAATTCTTTTCTTCTTCATGAATTGTGATATCACTGACATCAACTGGCTTTACATTGTAACCTTTTGACGCATATGTAACGATGTTATCGTCTGTTGGGATAACACAGGCTACAACATCTAAATTCAATGATGCAGCTAAAACTTTACCTAATTGATGGTCTGTATGGTTTCCACCAACTTCTGTTCTTCCTGGTGCAGAATAGATTCTTGCTTCTTCATCTGAAAAAGCATGCAATGCATTATCTAAAATTGCAGTATATCTTTCTTTTTGTGCGTTAAGTGCTTTTTCACCATAAAGTTCAACAAGCTTGTCATCAAGTTTTCCTTCATTGATGAATGTTTTGAGTTCTGAAATTTTCATGTTCTTTTGTTCTCCTGTTATTTTGCTAATTTTTCAAAAGCATCTTTGGCAGCATTCTGTTCTGCCTGCTTTTTTGAAACACCCTTACCTGTCCCTAATACAATGTTGTCCATCACGCAATTCATTACGAATTCAGGTGCATTTGCGGGACCTTTTTCACTGACAAGCTTATATGTGACGGTACGTTTTTTATCTGCCTGTACAAATTCCTGCAGTTTGCTTTTATAGTCATGGATCGTACCTACGTCTTCTGGATGCGATAAACGTGGAATCAGGCAGTCATTTAAAATATTATCGACTGCTTTCATACCCTGATCTAAGAATAATGCACCAAGAAATGCTTCAAATGCATCCGCAATGATTGCATCTTTATTTCTTCCGCCTGTCTTTTCTTCACCAGCACCTAATAAAAGAAAATCATTTAAATGCAGTTCTCTGCCATAGATAGCCAATGCTTTTTCACAAACAAGCTGTGCACGCAAACGAGACATTTTACCTTCTGATAGATTCAATGGCCAGATTGCTCTACTAGACCACAGCTGCAGTACCGCATCTCCCATAAATTCCAGTCTTTCATTATCATGGAATTGCTGGTGTTCATGTGCATAGCTGCTATGCATAAATGCCTGTTCTACCAAAGAAGTATTTTTTACCTGAATACCTCTATTTTTCAACCAATCAATAATTGTCATTTCTTTTTCCCCTCAATCTATATACGCACTTTGTGCTCTTCTCTGCTTTACACTTTCTATGATAGAAATGTAATCTGTCTGATCACAATGTTCAACGATTGTTTTTGCATCTTTTCTACAGACGTCAATCATTTTTGTATCTTCATAAAGATTTCCAAGAATCAGATCCGGCACACCTGATTGTCTTGTTCCAAGTATATCACCCGGTCCTCTTAGACGTAAATCTTCATACGAGATTTCAAATCCATTCGTTGTTTTCACTAATACGTTCAATCTTTCTTTCACATCTTCACTTTTGTTATCTGTTAGCAGCCAGCATTTTCCAACTGCATTTCCTCTTTGGATACGACCACGCAGCTGATGCAGCTGACTAAGTCCAAAGCGATCTGCATCATAAATGATCATTCCGGTTGCATTTACAACATTCATACCGACTTCTACGACTGTTGTAGAAACAAGTATCTGAATTTCATTTTTCGCAAATGCGTCCATGACACTTTGCTTTTCATCTGAACTCATCTGTCCATGCAGCATGCCAACTTTTCTAGGATAGAACAGTTTGGATAAATTGATATACATCTTATTTACATCACGTGCCTTAAACGCTTCATTTTCACCTACTGCAGCGCATATGACATACAGCTGATGTCCTTCTTCTAACAGCGCATTCACTTCATCCAGTACAGAACGGAAACTGTTTTCCAGAATCAATTGCGTGACTGGCTGTTTTCTGCCTGCAGGCATTGTTTCGATCGTACTGACTTTCATATCTGAAAACAAGGAAGCTGCTAAGGTACGTGGAATTGGTGTTGCTGACATCAAAAGAAAATCTGTGTTTTCACCTTTTAAGCGAAGTGCTTTTCTCTGTTCTACACCAAAACGCTGCTGTTCATCTGCCACAACATAGCCAAGCTTTTTAAAGTGTACATCATCCTGAATCAATGCATGTGTTCCAATCAGAATATCAATATCTCCTTCTTCACATCGTCTTAGAATATCTTTTTTTTCTTTCGTATTCATTGCTGAATATAAGACTTCTATAGAAATAGAAGGATCCTTGATCATACTTTTAAGTGAAGCAAGATGTTGTTTGGCTAAGATTTCTGTCGGTGCTAACAAAGCAGACTGATAACCGCTTAGAAAACATGCATACATGCTGAATGCAGCTACAACAGTCTTGCCACATCCGACATCTCCCTGTACGAGGCGGTACATTGGTACATTAGAACGCATGTCATTGATGATGGCATTGAGTGTATCTACCTGATCTTTTGTCAAAGAAAAAGGAAGACAAGATATCATTGCTTTTACTTTTGTAATATCAATGTTTTTTGGCTGCTTATATGAAAGCAGTCCTTCTTCATCTTTGTTCAATTCCATCGCAATAAAGAAGCGCAGAAATTCTTCATATTTCAAAGTACGAAATGCCTGTTTCGTATCTTCTAACGACTCTGGAAAATGAATTTTTCTATAGGCTTCGCTTCTTCGAAGCAAATGATACTTTCGAATCATTTCTTCTGGAACATAGTCAATGATTTCATTCTGTAATACTTCATAGACTGTTTTTATCGAAGCACGAATCGTTCTTTGCTGGATGCCTTCTTTGGATGAATAGACAGGTGTTACTGCTTCATGATCATGAAGTGGCTTTGTATCATAATTCATAGCAGTCACTTTATGATTTCCCATATAGATTCCTGTAATCGTAATCCTAGAGTTCATTGCAAGCTTTGATGCCCATGGTCGATTGAATATCGTGATCTTTAATACGGTATCTTCATGCATGACTTCAAACTTTGTTGAAGCAAATCTTCCATTGCGGAATGTAATTGCACGAGATATAACTTCCGCTTCAAATGTGACTTTTTCTTTGATTTTCCATTCAGAAATCGGAGAAGAAGAAATTGTATCAAAACGGTATGGATAATAAGAAAGCAGATCATCTGAATCATATATATGCAGCCGTTGTAATGTTTCAATTCTTTTCGCTGAAAAATGGAATGATTTATCATGTAGATCCATGTTTCAATTATAGCATTTCTCATGAAAAAAACTTTCTAAGAATTAATATTCCTAGAAAGTTCGAAAATATTTGAATTTGATTAGAGAGCTTCTCCATTGGATTCAATAATTTCTTTATATCTGTAGTAAGAATTCTTGATTTTTCTTTCTAATGTACCATGTCCATCATTGAAACGGTCAACATATACAAAGCCATAACGCTTCTTCATTTCGCCTGTACCGGCAGAAACAACGTCAATTGGTCCCCACCACAAGTAGCCCATGACATTGCATCCATCTTCAATTGCTAATGCAACCTGCTTTAAATGCTGTTCAAGGTAGCGTACTCTGAATGGATCATCAATCTTGCCATTTTCATCAAGATTTTCATCTAGGCCAATACCATTTTCAACAATAAACTGCGGTAAATGGTAACGATCTTCGAACATGTTAATGAGCAGTCTTAATCCTTCTGGATCAACTGGCCAGCTCCATGGCTTTGGTGAGCATTCTTTCAAGTATGGATTATCTTTTCCTTTGATGCCACCAGTATTATTTGTCATTGTAGCATCGGATGCATATACTGCAGAACGATAGTAGCTGTATGAAATGAAATCAATTGTATAGTCATGAATCAGCTTTAATTCATCATCATTCATCTTTGGCGTCCATGACGGGTTCTTCTTCCAGAGTGCTTTAACATACGATGGAATTTCTCCGAATACCATTGGATCGCACATAAAGTATACAGCCCATCTTTGTGTATCATATGCACCAAATACATCAGATGGTTTGCATGTTTCTGGATAAGTACATGCACCAGAAGCAGTCATCATATTACCAACCTTGGCATCTGGATCAATTTCATGACAAAGCTTAACTGTCCATGCGTTTGCGACAAGAATATTATAATAGCCCTGCCATATATCTTCTTGTGTTATAGAACCAATTGGATCGGAAGGATCCTTTGGATTGTTAATTGTTAATATGCTTCCCGCAACAAATGGATTGCGAAGCATTGCATTTACTTCATTAAATGTCAGCCAGTATTTTACTTTCCCTTTGTATCTTGTAAATACTGTTTTTGCATAATTCTTCCAGAATTCGATGAGTTTTGGGTTAGACCATCCACCATATTCTGTTAATAAATGCAATGGTGTTTCATAATGAGACATTGTAATGCATGGTTCCATACCTAATTCTTTCATCTCATCAAATAATTCATCATAGAAAGCAAGACCCTTTTCATTTGGTTCTGTTTCATCTCCATTAGGGAAGATTCTACCCCATGCGATAGAAGTTCTAAAACAGTTAAATCCCATACCTGCCATGAGTTCTAGATCTTCTTTATGACGATGGTAGAAATCAATTGCTTCATGTGATAAATATTTTTTATCTGGATCTAAGCACATCTCATACTTTTCTCCATTCCATTTGATCCCTGGTTCTTTTGAACCGATACCTACCAATACATCAGTTACGTTAGGTTGCTTGCCATCTTCCAGCCATGCACCCTCTAACTGGTTTGCCGCTACAGCGCCGCCCCACAAAAAATTCTTAGGAAATTCCATTGTTCCATATCCTCCTGAACTCATTATACTAAGGAAACTATGAAATAATGTTCCAATCATGATAAACTAATGCAGCTGAGGTGAATGAATGAGTATACTAGTTGTTGAAAATCTTAGCCACTCCTTTGGTGGCAGAGTAATATTTGAAGATGTATCGTTCCGTTTGAATCGTGGGGAACATGTTGGTCTTGTTGGTGCAAATGGTGAAGGGAAAAGTACTTTCATGAATATCCTGACAAAAAAACTGGAACCAGAAGAAGGAAAAGTACTCTGGAACAAGCGTGTCAATGTTGGCTACCTGGATCAGCATACGGTTTTAGATCCAGCAAAAACGATTCGTGATGTATTAAAGAGTGCATATGATGAATTGTATGACATTGAACAGTCCATTACAGATGACTATATGAAAATGGCTGATATGGATGAAAAAGAAATGAATGTATTACTGGAAGATATTGGTGAAAGACAGTCTTATCTTGATCAGCATGATTTCTACCTGATTGATTCTAAAATTGATGAAATTTCACGTGCATTCAGTATTGATGCATTAGGTCTTGATACAAATGTTTCTAATTTAAGTGGCGGTCAAAGAACACGTATTCTTATGGCTAAACTTCTTCTACAAAAACCAGATATTCTTTTACTGGATGAGCCTACAAACTATTTAGATGTGGAACACATTGAATGGTTAAAGAATTATTTAATTAACTATGAAAATGCATTTATTCTAATTTCTCATGATGTTCCATTTTTAAATACCTGTATCAATGTTGTATATCACGTTGATGCTCCTTCTATTACACGTTATACAGGAAACTACGATAACTTTGTATCTGTATATGAAACAAAGAAAAAACAGCTAGAAGCTGCATATAATCGTCAACAGGCTGAAATTGAAAAGATGGAAGATTTTATTGCGAGAAATAAGGCAAGAGTCGCTACAAGAGGAATGGCCAACTCCAGAATGAAGCAGCTGAACAAAATGGAACGCATTGAGTTGAAGAAAGAAAAAATCAAACCTGAATTTGCTTTTCAATATTCTTCTACACCTTCAAAATATTTATTTATCGCAAATGATATTGTGATTGGATATGACTATCCATTAAGTAAACCAATGACATTTACATTGGAAAAGAATAAAAAAGTAGCAATTGTTGGTGCAAACGGTATTGGTAAAACAACATTACTAAAGTCATTGCTTGGTATCATTGATGTCCTTTCCGGTTCCATTGAACATGGTGAGAATATTGATGCTGGATATTTTGTACAGGAAGAAAAAGCAAGCTCTCAAACATGTATGCAGGAACTATGGGATACATTCCCTGCATTCAGTCAATATGAAGTACGCAGTGCACTTGCAAAGTGTGGTCTAACAACAGAACAGATTGAATCACAGGTATTTGTATTATCTGGTGGAGAACAGGCAAAGCTTCGTCTTTGCAAGATCATGAATACTCCATGTAATCTTCTCGTATTAGACGAACCTACAAATCATCTTGATCAAGATGCAAAGGATTCTTTAAAAGAAGCCATTCAAGCATTTAAAGGAACTGTATTACTTGTTTCTCATGAACCATATTTCTATGAAGATATCGTGGATGAAGTATGGGATATGAGTCAGTATTCTATATAACACACATAAAAAATGTCATTTGAGATTTCAAATGACATTTTATTTTACTTATTCAACACCGATAACAAATGAGTACACTGGCTGTCCACCATCTTGTACATCTACATCGACATCATAGTTTTCTTCAATGAATTCTGCCAATGCATCACATTCTTCCTGTGTAGCATCTTCACCCTTTAATAGAGTTACAATTTCTGAATCTTCGTCCATCATCTTTTCAATCAGCTGTTTAGAAGCAGTCATCTTATCCTTTTTAATGATCACGATATCTTTATCAAAGAGTCCCATGTAATCGCCAGCATGGATTTCCTTGCCGTCAATCGAAGTATCCTTGATTGCATATGTAATCTGACCAGTCTTAACATTTGCGATTGCTTCTTCCATTGCTTCCTTGTTTGTTTCTACATCATCTTCTGGATTGAAATTGATGCAGGCAGATAAGCCCTGTGGTACAGATTTTGTTGGAAGAACGATGACATCTTTATCTTCTGTAACTGTAGCTGCCTGATTTGCGGCCATAATGATATTTGAGTTATTTGGCAATACAAATACATGCTTTGCATTTACCTTTGCGATTGCAGAAGCAATATCCTCTGTGGATGGATTCATTGTCTGGCCACCACTGACAACATAGTCTGTACGATATTCAGTGAATAGCTGTTTGATACCTTCACCAGCTGCTACCGCAATGATACCGTATTCCTTTGCCTCTCCAACTTCTTCCTTCTCTTCTTCTAACAAGGATGGATTCAAATCATCTTGAATATTTTCAATCTGAACCTTTTTAAATTCACCATATCGTTCCGCAAGCATTAATACTTCACCTGGTGTCATTGTATGAAGACTTAGAGAAATACCATCTTCTTTCACAACAAGCTGCACTTTATTTCCAAGTGCTTCTAATGATTTTCTGAAACGATCTTCATTGAAGCTCTTTGCGTGCTTTGCGTCAAATGTAAGAATAAATTCACAACGATATCCGCTGGAATGTTCACTCTTTGTTTCTTTCTTTTCTTCATTAACTGTTTCTTCAGTGACTGGATTGCCGTCCAAGAATGCCTTAAAACCTTCTAAGACCTTGACTAAACCAGCACCGCCAGAGTCAACAACATGTGCTTCCTTTAAAACAGGCAATAATTCAGGTGTTCTTTCAAGAGATGCATTTGCCTCATCTAATACTGCATTCATGAATTCTTCAATCGAAGCTTCAGGATTTGCATTGATGAATTCTTCACCCTTTGCACTTGCTTCACGAATCACAGTTAAAATTGTACCTTCTGTAGGTCTCATAACTGCTTTATATGCAAGTTTGGAACCATTCAACAAAGCTTCAGAGAATTCCTTGCTGGATAATTCTGTCTTTTCGCCAATGTATTGATAAATACCTCTGAAGATCTGAGAAAGAATAACACCAGAGTTTCCTCTAGCACCCATCAATAATCCTCTAGATAGTGTCTTAGCAATTGTTGGTAAAGAATCTGAACCACTCTTTTTTACTTCACTCACACCATTTGTGAATGTTAGAGACATATTTGTACCTGTATCTCCATCAGGTACTGGGAATACGTTCAATGCATCAACTTCTTTTTTATTTCCATTTAGATTGTTGCATCCACTTTCAAGCATTCCTTTAAATATAATACCGTTAATTTTTTCCATGACACCCTCACTCAGTTCATTACACGTACACCCTGAACAAAGACATTCACTGAATGAATATCTTGTGAAAGGGTCTTTTCTAACATATATTTAACTTTCTTCTGTGCTTCTTTTACAGTTTCTGTAATCTTAATACCAAAAGAAACAATAATGTAAAGATCTACATCAATCATTCCGTCTGTATTTTTGATAACTACACCTTTAGAATAGTTTTCTTTTTTTAATAATTCAGCCCAGCCATCCTTTAGTACTTGTTTGCTGGCCATTCCTACAACACCATAGCATTCTGTGATAATGCCACCTGCAAGAGATGCAATTGCATCAGATGTAATAGAAATATTTCCATAGTTTGTTTTTGTTTCTATTGCCATAGTAAAATAGCTCCTTATCTCAATTATTATAACAAAAAACATTCACAGAATGAACAATTGTTATTCAGGCATGTTATTTTCATTCGCATTTTGTTCATTTTCTGCCTGATTATCATTCTGTTCTGGCTCATTGCTTACGCCTTCTGGAAGAACAAGACTTCCCGTTGCATAGTAGCCTGCACTATAATTCCTGTTGAAGTTTGGATCAATGACTTCACTGCCGTTTTCATCTAATGGAATAACGATTGGATTACCATTGCTGTCAACTGCCTGATTTCCATTTTCATCTGTATAGTAATGTTTTGCAACATGGTCTCCATAAATATTTGTCAATAAATTACCATCGGCATCAGTCCAGTATTCTTGTGAAGAATCTTCAATGTTCCATGGACATACAAATGTGTATGCAACGTTTGCTTTTTCATCTGCTGAAATACATTGTGATTTATCATTCATATTTGCATAGATCATATAGTAATCATTCAGTTTTGATAGATTCTGATAGTTTCCTAAATAATATGAACCATTCCTCATCTGAATCTTCATTGCTTCATCATCATAGCTTAATGCATATTGAGAGATGTCAGATATATTTTCAATCATGCTTTGATCTACATCTTTAAACGCTTTACATAACAGTCTTGTCTGTTCCTTTGTATTAAATCCATGAATCAAAGGTACAGAAGCAATGATATCTAAATACTCACTCTTTAATTTTGCCTTTGTATTATCTACAAACAGAATTTCTGCTTCATCAGAATCATAACGATAACCAATCGCTTTCTTTTCCTTGATTGTGATGGAAACAACCTGATTGCTCAGCAAAGTCACATCAGCGTCTTCAATCATTGGGTCATTCTTTAATTCCATTTCTTTTAAGAATGGAATATTTAAATAGAAAATATTATTTTGATGAATATTAGAGATTTCTTCTATATATTCTTCATCTAGATAATGTGTTCCTTTCACAACAATTCCAGAGACTCTAGAATATGACGAAAATAAATACAACGACAGTAATAAAGCAACCGCAGCGAACAATCCCCATTTCAATAAACGTGGTGCACATTCAATCAATGATTTGCTTTCTTTATCAGTCTTTTTCACACCAGTTAAATAACTCCATTTCAGTTTCTAAAGTAATATCATATTTTTCTTTTACTTTTTGTTGAATTTCACGTACGAGTGTAATGTAGTCTTTCGCTGTAGCATGGCCTTTATTCACAATAAAATTACAATGCTTATCAGAGACATATGCATCTCCAATCGACTTGCCACGATAGCCAATGCCGTCAATGCATTCCCATGCATTCTTTCCTTCTGGATTTCTAAAGACAGAACCACAGCTTGGAAATTCCAATGGCTGAGATGAAAGTCTTCTTTGCTTTCGATCTTCCATCAGCTGTTCAATCTTATTTGGATCTTCATCTTTTAAACGCATTCTGCATCCCGCAATAATCCAGTCACTATGCTTCTGGAAAATACTTGTACGATAAGAGAAATCACATTCTTCAACAGGCATCCATTCCAGTTTTCCATTGCGATATACAAATACTTCTTCTACGATATCAGCCATACTGCTTTTATATGCACCAGCATTCATAAAGATTGCGCCACCAATCGTACCAGGAATACCACTTGCCCACTCTAGACCACTTAAGCCATTTTTCATTGCCTGATATGCTAAAGCAATCGTGGAACATCCAGCCTGCACCGTAACCATATCATCTGTAAAATAGGCTTTGTTGAAATGACGATCTAAACGAATGATTACTCCATAGTAATCATCATCACTGCAAAGTAGATCACTGCCTTTTCCAATCATTTTAAATGGAATATTTCTAAGCTTTAACAGTCTTAGAACACCATCTAAAGCAATATCACTGTTTGGATAAACGACATACTTTGCGTATCCACCAATACGTAAAGTTGTCATAGAAGACAAAGGCATATTGACTTCAGTTTCACAAATATCATTTAATTCATCTATCAATTCACGCATTCACAATTTCCTCCATCCACGCAATCATTTGATCCGCAGCATCTCTTTTTCCCTGCATATAAGCATTTTTCTTTAATGCATCTCTTTTTTTCTCATTATGCATTAAAAAGTTCACTGTGTCTGCCAGCTTGGCAGCAGTCAGATTCTTTTCTTCTATCATCAAAGCAGCACCTTTTTTAACAAGTTCTTCTGCATTGTAGAACTGATGATTATTTGGAACATAGGGAGATGGAATGAGAATGGATGCACAACCAATTGCACCAATTTCACACATCGTTGTTGCCCCTGCTCTTAATACAGCAAGTGAACATCCTTTCAGCATTGTTTTTCCATCAACATAATCAACGATTTTTACATGATCATTGCTTTCAAAAGTGAATGTATAATCATTACTTTTACCACTCGCAATCACCACCTGAAAATCATCTTCAAATAGAGGACAAGCTTCATCTAATACTTTTGATACAGAAGCAGATCCTAATGAACCCATCATACATACAACAAATGGTTTAGCAGCATCCAGCCCAATATCTGACAGGCAAGATGGATCAAATGTTGTATTTGCAGCAAGTGTCGCCTGTGGATTGCCTAACAGTCTTTGTTTTTCTTCAGGCATTTGTGACAGGTTTGCTTCATAGCAGGAAACGATTGCATCAACATATTTACTTAAAAACTTGTTTGCTTTTCCAGCGTAGCTGTTCTGTTCATGAATCATTGTTTTAATACCCATTTTATGAGCAGCCATAATCAAAGGAACAGAAATATAATTTCCAAAGCCAATACAGATATCTGGACGCTCCTGTTTTAAAATTTCACGTGCCTGCTTATATGCAAACAATAAAGAAGTCATGGATTTAGCCTTATTGAGAAAACCACCATTTCCACTTTTCATATCTAAGCCATAGAACTTGTATCCAAGTTGCGGAATGACTGTAGATTCCATACGATCATTCGATCCAAAGAATAGTATTTCACTCTCTGGCTGTTTTTGTTTTAATACTTCTGCAAGTGCAGTTGCAGGATATATATGTCCGCCAGTTCCACCGGCAGCAATCATTACTTTCATATTTGTTATCTCCAAACTCTCTAACTATTTTACCATAAAACATCATGAAGTATTCCACTCCAATAGAAAAGCAGTTGTTTCCAGATTATCCAAAATTGGATGAGGTTTTGACATATTGTAAAATAACATGATGTTCATGAGGTCTTGAGGGAAAATCAACGTTCAAATATTTTGAGGTGCATTTTTATGCATCTTTTTTTATGATTGTATTAGTAATCATCATTTTACGGAAAGGATAAAAAGAAAACAGAAGACCATATGAGTTGCCGCTCAGTCTTCTGCTGTCTTTCAAACAACTACATGATATCTTTTAAATCATCAAAATGCAATATCATTTCTCAAACACAGTATGATTCTGAAATCAGAAGAATCTGTTCCTGTATTCCTTCCTTTCCTTGTCCTTTCTGTGGATCCTGCTCTCTTGTCTTTTACGGTCGCTATCCCAGAAGAATCTGTGTACCTGACTGCCCTGAATTCATCATTATCAGAGTACAGCGTGTCTTCTGCACGCACTGCCACAGAACACATGCACTTCTTCCTGATCTGTGGATACCTCGTTCTCCGGTTCCTGTTTCACTTGTTTCAGTTATTGCTTCTCTTTCTCATCATCAGTTCTCTGCTTTCCAGAACACCTTCTATCCTCTGACGGACAGATTCCTGTATTCACTTATCAAACGGTTCAGAAAGATTTCACAGGATGCTCATCCTCTCTTGCGCATTTTTTCTCTCTACCAACATGACGGAGACACTTTTTTCCTTCTGGATGCTTTTTAATGTTCACGTAAGGAGACTATCATCTTATGTTTGATGAAAAT
>NZ_JBQHWJ010000003.1:0-79329 GCF_052064035.1 Bulleidia sp. HCP3S3_C9
TTCCGTACCACAGCCCTGATGTCCTGGTTCTTTTGATTTTGATCCGATATATGCAACATCTGCTTCATAGAACATGTTATCAAGTATCTTCTCTGAGTTGCATTCTGTCATTAATACTCTGCATTTTCTGCACAGCAGTAATGCAGTCTTGTAGTTTACATCCAGCTGAGAACGCATCTCCATTGCGCTGACACCTTTGTTGGAAGTGAAGAAGATAAACAAGCCAAGCAGCAGCTTATACAGATCCAGTTTACAGTCCTGAAAGATTGTTCCTGCAAACAGACATGACTGATGACCACATTTTGAGCAGGTATATACATGATTGCGTGTAGAAATCTTCTTATAGTGAGTGCAGCCACATTTTTCGCAGTAGTAACCGTTAGGATACTTGGCATGAAAGAAGAAATCTTCACAGGCCTGATCATTGTTTGCATACTTTCTAGTAAATTCAATCATAGATGGTTTTTTATCTTTATATTTAGACATATACTTTTACCTCGCAGTTAAAGTGTATATCCAGCAATATGATTTTATTGTACTAAAAAGCGGATACTAAAGAGATTTCTGAACTTTTTTGAATCAGGTGGTCAGTTATGTAATTTTAAAAACATGAGAAAAATTGTCAATCAGTTCTGATTGTATAAATATAAATTGGAAAATTTCAATATAATATATGACATATGTTAGAAATCAAAGATATATCAAAACAGTATAAGACAGGAGATTTGATCCAGAAGGCCTTGGATCATGTATCTTTAAATTTAAGAGACAATGAATTTGTCGCAATTTTAGGACCAAGTGGATCTGGCAAAACAACGTTATTGAATATTATTGGTGGATTAGATCGCTATGACAGTGGTGATCTAGTCATCAATGGTATTTCTACAAAAAAATATAAAGACCGTGACTGGGATTCCTATCGTAATCATACGATTGGTTTTGTATTCCAGTCATACAACCTGATTCCACATCAGACGGTTCTTGCAAATGTGGAACTTGCTTTAACCATTTCTGGTATTTCAAGAAAAGAAAGAAAGCAGCGTGCAATTGAAGCTTTAGGAAAAGTTGGTCTAAAAGAACAGATACATAAAAAGCCGAATCAGATGTCTGGCGGACAGATGCAAAGAGTTGCCTTGGCAAGAGCTTTGGTCAATGATCCAGATATTCTTCTTGCGGATGAACCTACAGGTGCACTTGATTCAGAAACATCTATACAGGTCATGGATCTGTTGAAAGAAGTTGCGAAAGATCGCCTTGTGGTCATGGTAACGCACAATCCTGAACTTGCACATCGCTATGCAAATCGTATTGTAAATGTAAAAGACGGCCATATCTTATCTGATACAAATCCATATGTGATAGAAGAGAAGTCGTTGCCTGCTGTACATAAAAATCTTGGGAAATCATCGATGTCATTTTTGACTGCGCTGTCTCTTTCTTTAAATAATCTGATGACGAAAAAAGCTAGAACAGTTCTTGTTTCGTTTGCGGGATCCATTGGTATCATTGGAATTGCCTTGATTATGTCATTATCCAATGGTGTCAATGCGTATATTCAAAATACAGAACAGGAAACTTTATCAGAATATCCTTTAGAAATTGATAAATCTGCTTTCTCTATGACGAGTATGATGGGGAATATGGCAGAAGCACATACGAAAGAAAAATCTGGTGAAGTGAATGAAATCGATGTTGTGAATAATATGTTTTCTGGAATGAGTCAAAATGATCTTGCGTCTTTAAAGACATATTTTGATTCTGGAAAGAGTGATATTGATACATATGCAAGAAGCATTGAATATCAGTACAATGTTGAACCACAATTGTATTTACCTGATACAACAAATGGAATCAAGCAGGTCAATCCAAACAATTTAATGGCAAACAGTGGTATTGCGCCAACATCTTCCATGTATTCTTCACAGTTTTCAATGAATGATTTTAGTGCTCTTCCAAAGAATGATTCTTTGTATAGAGATAGCTATGAAGTCAGTGAAGGCAGATGGCCGCAAAATTATAATGAAGCTGTTGTTGTGCTGTCAAAAGATGGATCATTAACAGATATGACACTCTATTCATTAGGTCTGAAAGATTATAGTGAATTAGAAAAGATTGTTAAAAGCTTTCAGAATGAAGAGAGCAGTGATGTAAAAACAACAAGTAAAGACTATCAGTATCAGGATTTTATTGGTATTCATTTAAAGCTTGTCAATGCGTGTGATGCATATGCATATGATGATGCATTAGGTGTTTATGCATCGAAGAGTAATGATGAAGCGTATATGAAAAAACTGATTGACCAAGCTGAAGATATCAATATTGTTGGTGTTGTAAAACCAAAAGGAGATGCCAATATTCAGATGTTGTCTTCTGGCGTCTATTATTCAAGTGATCTTGTAGAACATATCATTCAATATGCATCAAATTCAGAAATCGTGAAGAAGCAATTGGAACAGCCAGATAAAAACATCTTTACGGGGAAAGCATTTGGAGAAGAAACAAGTGAACTTGATACAGAGCATTTATTTACTGTTGATGAAGCAGCACTCGCAAACGCATTTAAAATGGATTCTTCTAAAATTAACATTGATCTATCAAAGTATTTAGATGTTTCCAGCTTATCTAGCAGTGTGAATGTATCAGATCAAATGATTCAGGAATTGATTTCTTCAAGCTTGAAGCAGGTTTCTCAAGAAGAAGCACAACAGGCATTCATGAATCTTTTACAGTCATATCGCACATATATGGAAAACAATGATACCAGTGATCCTTTGAAACCTTTAGAAGAGTATCTTACAAGTGGCGAAGCAAAAAAGATACTGATGCAATCGATGAGTAGAATCAGTAAGAATGAAACAAACAGTGCATTGATTTCTGAAGCAATTACATCTTCTTTAAAAGATCTTTATACAACAATTGTGAATGAAAATCATGATTCTCTTACGGATTATCTGAATACTGAAGAAGCAAAGCAAAGAATCTATGATACGGTATATTCCACATATCAAAGTGTGCAGCTTGTGATTACAGATGATGATCTGAATGGCATCGTTAAGAATTTACTTGCGGGATATATGGCGAATGGTGGTTCGTTTGATCAAGACGCCTTTACAAATACTTTCTTTGCATATCTGAATACAAAAGAAGGTCAGGATGCATTGAATGGTGTTGTTTCTGTATTTGTAGATACAGATGCTTTATATTCCAGTGCGTCTAAAATGATCAATACACAAACATCTACATTGATTCAGGCAATGTCATCTTCTATTACACAGGCAATGAATGCGATGGTTCGACAGCTGCCAAATGCGTTAAGCATTGATGCAAGTGCATTTACGAATGCATTCCAGATGAATATGGATGCATCACAATTACAGGCAGCACTTGCGAGTATGATGTCTTCATCATCTTCTTCGAAAGAATCTAATTTATCTACATTAGGATACGCAGATGTAAAGGATCCAAATGCAATTGTGATCTATCCAAAGGATTTTGAAAGCAAGAGTGAAATCATCAACATACTAGATGCATATAATGAAGAAATGAAAAATGCAGATGAAGACAAAGTCATTACATACACGGATCTTGTTGGAACGTTGATGACATCTGTTACGGATATTGTGAATGTCATTTCATATGTATTGATTGCCTTTGTAGCGATTTCACTTGTGGTATCTTCCATTATGATTGGTGTCATTACATATATTTCAGTACTGGAAAGACAGAAGGAAATTGGAATTCTACGCGCAATTGGAGCTTCAAAACACAATATTTCAAATGTATTCAATGCCGAGACATTTATTACAGGAGCTTTGGCAGGAATCTTTGGAATTGGCATAACACTTATATTACTTGTTCCAGGCAATGCATTGATTCATTCCTTGACTGGAAGTACTTTAGTTAATGCATCATTACCGATATCTGCAGCAATCATTCTGATTGTATTAAGTATTGTATTAACTTTGACTGGTGGAATTATTCCTTCTAGAAAAGCCGCAAAATTAGATCCAGTGAAAGCACTCAGAACAGATTAACAAGAATGGAAAAAAACATTCTTGTTTTTTAAAAAAGTGATGTAACCGTTATCATTCTGAATAAATTTTCAAAAAGATGAAAAAATCGAAAAAAATACGATGAAATCAGCACTTTTTAAATGTTATCGGTTTTCAAAGTAGAAAAAAATGTTGTAGAATAATGAGTATTGTGAAGGACACGAGGAAAAGAGAAATTATGAACAGACCTGAATTTAATGATGCATTTGCGAAAACAAAACTAAAGCCACATAAGACTTTCGGTGGCAAAGTAGTGGAAATTCTTTATGGCGCAAAAGACGCTGAAGGAAATCCATGTGCACCTAAAGAGGGTGTAGAAGACGGACATGGCCGTTGGTTTGGTATTGAAGTAAATGGTGATTATAGAATGTATTCCTGGACACATTCTAAAGATGAAGGTGGAAATACAGAGTATGGAACTGACCATGAAGATCACGCATTAGAAGATATGGAAAATGACATGCTCAAGAAGAGAGAACTTGCTAGAAACGCAGAAATTCTTTCAAGAGAATATTCCAGCGAAGATGCAAGTGAAAAGATGGAAGCTTTAAAGAACGAATGGAATGCTTTACCAACATGGGATACACCAGTTGAAAAGGAATACCAGGTTCGTTTTGACAAGGCTAATGCTGAATTCGCTCCAAGAATGGAAGAAATCAAGAAGAACAAGGAAGAAAAAGAAGCAATCGTTGCTAAGGCAGGAGAATTAAAGAATGCTGAAAACTTCAAAGATGCTAGAAATGTATTGAATGATCTGAAGGATGAACTTTATGCAATTGGTTCTGCTGGTGAAGAAGCTGACCGTGCAATGCGTTCTGCATTAAACAAAATTGAACGTGAATTACGTGACAAGCAGAGAGAATACAATGCCACACGTGATGAAAGAATGGCACAGGCTAAGGAAAAGAAGGAAGCAATTATTGCAGAAGCTAAGAAGCTCACAGCAAATGTTAAGAACTGGAAGAATGCTGGTGATGAACTTGCTAAGTTATTTGATGAATGGAAGGCTGCTGGTAATTCTGGCAAGGATGTAGATGATGAATTGTGGGCACAATTCTCTAGTATCCGTAAGGAATTCAATGCTGCTCGTAATGCATTCTTCGCTGAAAGAAGTGCAAAGTGGGAAGAATCTATTCAGACAAAGGAAAAGCTCATTGCAGAAGCTAAGGAAATTTCTGACAAGAAGGATTATGGTTTTGATACAACAAACCGTATGAAGGAATTGGATAAGGAATGGAGAGCTGCTGGATATTCTGGAAAAGAAAAGAACGATGCTCTTTGGGATGCATTCAATGAAGCTAAGGAAGTATTCTGGTCTGCTAAAAAGAGCGAATCTTTAAAGAAGATCCAGAACATCATTGATCGTAAGAAGAATGAACTTGAAAGTCTCAAGAAGAAGATTGAAGATCTTCAGTTCAGAATTGAAATCGCTCCAAATCCTAATATGAAGGAAGATTTCGAAAGAGAACTTCACTTGAAAGAAAACGAAATGGATAAGCTGGAAGCTTCTATTGCAGAAGACGAAAAGAAAATCAGTGAATAATCAAATGAAAGATAAGGCTTAGGTCTTGTCTTTTTTGTGTATAAAAGAAATCTTTATACAATCTTTATACGTTTTAACATTCTTTAATACATTCTTTAAATAATGAAACCTAATATAGAAGCATGAAAGGAGTGTCTATGCCAAAGGGTTTACGTCATAGAAGAATTCATATTACAACATTCCAGTGGATCATTATGGGATTCATTGGTGTCATATTGATGGGTACATTGTTATTAATGCTGCCAATCTCTACAAAGCAGAGAATCGTTACTAGTTTCCATGATGCTGCATTTACTGCAGTATCTGCAGTATGTGTAACGGGACTTGTGGTAAAGGATACAGGCAGTTACTGGTCTACGTTTGGTCAGATGATCATTATTCTTCTGATTCAGATTGGTGGTCTTGGTGTTATTACGATTGCGGTTGCATTTGCAATCCTTTCTGGAAGAAGGATCAATCTGATGTCTAGAAGTACGATGCAAAGTTCAATTTCTGCGCCATACGTAGGAGGTATTGTTCGTTTAACACGATTTATTGTATTAGGAACATTTGCGATTGAAGGAATTGGTGCACTTCTATTAATGCCACGCTTTATTCCACTTTATGGTCTAGAGGGGATATGGATGTCTGTGTTCCATTCTATCAGTGCGTTCTGTAATGCAGGATTTGATATCTTAGGAACAAAGAATAACATGTTTCCTTCTCTGGTTGGATTTCAAAATGATACTGTTGTGAATGTTGTTATCATGCTTCTTATCATGATTGGCGGTATTGGTTTTCTAACATGGGATGATATTTATCATCATACATATCATTTCAAGAAATATCGTTTACAGTCAAAGATTGTTTTAACCACAACATTCTTCCTGGTTGTATTACCTGCGGTCTTATTCTTCTTTGTGGATTTTCAAACGCTGCCTTTGAAAGAAAGAATTCTTGCTTCTTTGTTTCAGTCGGTAACAACGCGTACTGCTGGATTTAATACAGTAGATCTGACGAAGATGTCATCAGCATCAAAAGGTGTTATGACAATATTGATGCTGATTGGTGCTTCACCTAGTTCAACTGCAGGTGGTATGAAGATTACAACATTTGTCATCATTGTTACAACAGCTTTCTCTGTATTCAATCAGAAAGATGAAACGGATCTGTTTGATCGAAGATTTACGATTGCTGCATTACGACAGGCAATGACGATCTTTGTTATGTATCTAACGATGTTCTTTGTTGTAGCAATGTTTATTTCCATCCATGATGGATTTATATTGTCAGATTGTTTGTTTGAGACAGCATCTGCTGCAGGTACAGTTGGATTGACATTATCTTTAACTACGAAGCTTTCACATATATCACAGACATTGTTAATGATGCTGATGTTTTTAGGAAGAGTTGGAACACTTACTTTGATCTATGCAACAAAGCGTGTATCCAAGCATGTATATAAGAAAATGCTGGAAGAAATGGTTACGGTAGGATAGGAGAAAACAATATGAAGAATATTTTATTGATTGGTTTAGGAAGATTTGGCAGACACGTTGCAATTCATTTAAATGAAATGGGATATCAGATCATGGCAGTAGATAAAGCAGAAGATAAAGTCAATGAATGTATTGACTATGTTACAAGTGCTGTGATTGGAGATAGTACAAATAGAGATTTCCTGAAATCTTTAGGTATCGCAAACTATGATGTATGTTTTGTGACAATTGGTGGAAACTTCCAGAATTCTCTTGAAACAACATATCAGTTAAAAGAACTTGGCGCAAAGTGTGTAATCTCTAGAGCAGAAAGAGATGTACAGGCAAAGTTTCTGGAAAGAAATGGTGCAGATCATGTTGTATATCCTGAAAGACAGATGGCAAAATGGACAGCAATCAGATACGCTGCTGATCATATCTTTGACTATATGGAATTGGATGCAGAACATGGTGTATTTGAAACAGAAGTACCAGAGGAATGGCTTGGAAAAACAATTTCAGAATTGGATATTCGTAAAAAGTTCCATTTAAATATTCTTGGTATCAAGAGTAATGGTAAATTGACTGTCAATTTAACACCAGATACAACATTTGAAAAAAATTCCACAATTCTTGTTCTAGGAGAATACAGAAATCTTGAAAAATGCTTTAAAAAACAGAAAGCGTAATTAATATGATCTGGGTTATTTTGTTGATTGTTTATATTGCATTGCTTAGCTTTGTGGTAAATCATTACTTTTCTAGATTTTTAGATGAAATAAGACATCCAGAAAAATATGAATTCAGCACAAAAAAAAAACATGCTATGATAATGCAGAGGAAGAAGAATGCAGGAAAATAGATACAAAACAACATCACAAGAACATATTCTCGTATGTTTATCATCATCCTTCACAAATGAAAAACTAATCTATAGCTCAAGTGCTTTAGCCAAGGCTTTTCATTGTCCTCTTACAGCTTTATATATTCAAACATCATCTGCATCTCATATGAAAGAAGATGATGTAAAACGATTATCTGCTCATACTGCACTTGCAAAAAGTCTTGGCGCAGAAATTGTACAGATTCAGGGAGATGATGTACCTGTATTGATCAGTGAATATGCAAGAGCTTCCCGTGTAACAAAAATCGTCATTGGCAGAAGTGACAATCACAAACGGATGTTTTTTCCCAAACAGACCGTGACAGATCGTTTGATTGAACTGTCTAAAAATATTGATATTTATATTATCCCTGATCAAAGCAATCTAGATATGTATCGGAAAGGAAATTATATCATGCATCAGGATATCATGCCGAAATCCTCAGATATTCTTCCGATGGGACTGATACTGCTTCTTGTGACGGGAATTGGTATTTGTTTTCAACATCTTGGATTTACAGATTCTAATATCATTACACTGTATATTCTAGGTGTTCTTTTAACAGCTTTGATTTGTACAAACTATACAAGCTGTATTATTTCATCTGTTTTAAGTGTTATCGCATTTAATTATTTCTTTACTGAACCTGTTATGACGTTACATGCATATGCTCCGGGATATCCTGTAACGTTTTTAATCATGTTGATTGCTGGTATTATTACTGGTTCATCTGCTTCTAAACTGAAACAGGATGCTAGATTGCTGGCAAGTGATGCCTATCGTACAAAAGTGCTGTTTGATACCGATAAGCTGCTTGAAAATACAGATGATCCAAAACAGATCATTCTATTATGTGCCCAGCAGCTATCACGTCTTTTGAATCGTAAAGTTTTAGCAATTTCTAAAGATGATGATCATAAACATATCCACATGTATTATCCAGATCGTACATTTGCATATGAACAGTTAAGCAAAGAAGACGAAGAAGCAGTACAGTGGGTATTTGAAAACCATAAACAGAAAACGAATCGTGATACGCTGTATTTATCCATTCGTATGAATGAAATTGTCTATGGGGTCATTGGTATCATTCAGGAAGATGCACCAATCAATCCACATGAAAGTTCCATTGCATTATCTATTTTAGGGGAATGTGCACTTGCTTTAGATAATGAAAGAATCAAAAGAGAAAAAGAACAAGCTGCCCTTGTTGCGAAAAATGAACAGCTGCGTTCAAATTTATTGAGAACGATTTCTCATGATCTTAGAACACCATTAACTTCTATTTCTGGTGGTGCAAGTATCTTGATGGATAGTTATCAGGAATTGGATGATGCGGCCAGAAAGCAGATTTTTTCTGATATCTATGATGATAGTGAGTGGCTGAAGCAGGTTGTTGAGAATCTATTGTCGATTACAAGGTTTGATGAAGGAAGAATTCAATTGAATTTTTCGGATCAGCTGTTAGATGATGTAATGAGTGAAGCTTTGAAGCATATTGATCGAAAGAGCCATGAACATCATATTGAAAAGCAGATGTATGATGAATTTATGCTTGTCTATATTGATGCTAGATTGATCATTCAGGTCATTGTGAATATTATCAATAATGCAATTAAATATACAGAAGCAGGATCTACGATATTAATCCGTGTGAAAAAGCTTGAACATGTTGCACAAGTAGATATTATAGATAATGGACCAGGAATCAAAGATGTGAATAAAGAACATATCTTTGAAATGTTCTATACAGGAGAAAAACAGAATGATTCTACGGGCAGGTCTCTTGGACTTGGTTTAGCTTTATGTAAATCAATCATTGAAGCACATCATGGAGAAATTGGTATTTACGATGCTGAACCACATGGATGTGATTTTAGATTTACATTACCTTTAAGTGAGGTGAAGATCAATGGCGAATAAATTGAATGTTTTAGTTGTAGAAGATGATGCTTCCATTCGAAATCTCATTACGACAACTTTAAAAGCACATGAGTATAAGTATTTATCTGCATATAACGGCAACAGTGCTTTGCTTGAAGCATCTACACATAATCCAGATGTTATTTTACTGGATCTTGGTTTACCGGATATGGATGGAATTGAAGTCATACAGAAGGTACGCAGTTTTTCTTTGGTGCCAATCATTGTTATTTCTGCTAGAAGTGAAGATGATGATAAGATTCAGGCATTAGATGCAGGGGCAGATGATTATTTGACAAAGCCTTTTTCTGTTGCAGAATTGCTTGCAAGATTAAGAGTGACACAAAGAAGACTGTCATTTATCCAGAATGAAAAGATGAATCAGGATTCTGTCTTTGAAAATGGACAATTGAAGATTGATTATGTGAGTGGATGCTGCTATCTGAATGGAGAAGAACTGCATCTGACACCGATTGAATTCAAATTATTAACATTGCTTTCTAAAAATATAGGAAAAGTATTGACGCATACATATATCACACAAAGTATCTGGGGCAGTGCAAATGAAAATGATATTGCTTCTTTACGTGTGTTTATGGCTACGCTGCGTAAGAAAATTGAAAAGAATACAAATGGAGTGCAGTATATTCAGACACATATAGGTGTTGGATATCGTATGATCAAGATATGAAGTGGGGAATTATTGGTGCAGGAAGAATTGCACATCGTTTTGCATCCAGCTTAAAACATGTAGAAGGATGTACATTGCAGGCAGTCAGCTGTCGCACACTGCAAAAAGCAGAAATATTTCAAAAGGAACACCATGCGCTTAAAGCATATGGTAGTTTCGATGCGATTGTGAATGATCCTCATGTAGAAGCTGTGTATATTTCTACCCCGCATCAGTTTCATTATGCATGGATCATGAAATGTCTGCAGGCACATAAAGCAGTGCTTGTTGAAAAACCAGCATGCTTAAGTGCAGAAGAAATGCAGTCTGTGATTCACTGTACAAAAGAAAATCATTGCCTGTTTATGGAAGCAATGAAATGTCGTTTTACACCACTCTATGAAAAAGTGAAAGAAGTTATTAATGAAGATAGAATAGGCAAGATTACACAAATCAATACCTCGTTCTGTAATGCAGCAAGTATAGATGCAATAGAGAACTCTTATTTAGGTGATCCTGCTTCTTTAGGGTGCCTGAGTGATTTAGGAATCTATTGTATTTCCTGGATTGAAGATTTTACTAAAGAAGATATGATATTGAAACATGTATATGCAAATGTTAAGAATCGTGTGAATCTGTATACATGTGCATATATGCAAAGTGGTGATATTGCATGTGTGATGGAATGTGGAATGGATCGTGAAAAGGATAAGATCGTTACAATCAAAGGGACAAAAGGAACAATTGTTGTACGACCACTGCATCGCGCATTCCAGATGACAGTCACAACAGATGTTGTAGATGAAATAGATATTCCGTATGTTGTGGATGATTTCTATGGCGAAATCAAAGCATTTGTTGATTGCTGTAAAAAGGGAAATATAGAAAATGATCATATATCACATGCGGCATCTTTACGTTGTACAGAAATTATGGAAATGATCCAGAAGAGTTTATCGTATGACGAAAAAACATTGCTTCTATTAGAAAAAGAAGAGAAGCAATATCACTTGCAAGAAAAAAATGTTGAACGCTTAGGAAATCTTTTAAAGGAAAATCAGAAAGCGTATGATCGTACAGCATATGTTCGAATTTATGATGAAGTAAAGAATGCAGTTGTGTATGAATATATTCCAGAAGGAAAGGAAAAGAATGTTTTATATATTACAGGAAAAAGAAATGTGATGTTGAAAACAATGCATTCCAGTTTTTATGCATATGTTGAACATGAACTGCATGGAACATATTCTGATTTATCCTTTCCAGAATATTGCTTATCTGCAGGTGCTTTTCCGATCTTTGAAAATGGTGTTTTGCGTTATTCAATTGTAACAAGTGGTATGCATGAAGGAAGGGATCATGCGTTGATTGTGCAGTGTTTGTCACAGTTAAATGATATACCACAAAGTGATTTTCCATATCGTATCGTATGAAAAAGAAGCAATGTGGTTGCTTCTAGGATTACTTTAAGTTTTTGATACCTTCTTCTAGCATCTCTAATTGTAAGAGTGTCTGTTCTTCCGTAACAAGTGGCGGTGCCTGGTGCATGATCGTATCATAGAATGCATCATAATATCTCCCATAGTCACCTCGTTCTGAGATGACTTTTTCTTCGTGATAGACATTGTTTTCATCGTAGTACATCAATGTTCCGTATTCTTCAGGGGTATCTAGACCAAAGTCTTTGTTGGCTGGCATATAGAAATGTTTGAGATCTCTTTCCTGGAGATCTTTTGTGTATTTGATGAAGCATCCTTTCTTTCCATAGACAGTAAAGCCAGGTCTTTCTTTCACACGGAAATAAGAAGAACGATCAGAAATCTTGAGATTTCCATAATACAGATCTACATCAAAATAGTCGTTCATTCTGCCTGTGCCTAAGAGTTGTCTGACATCATAATGCACATGATCTGGTTTACCAAAATATGAAATAATCTGATCCAGCGTATGACAGGCATGACCATACCAGTAAGAATTCAATCTTGAAAATGTATGTACAGCTTCAGGTGTTTCTGGCCGGTAATAGTCAAATCCCATTTCAATTTCTAACAGTTCGCCTAATTTATTGGATTCTATGACTTTCTGTACTGTCAAGAAATCGGAATCAAATCTACGATTCTGATAGCACTCTAGAATCAAACCTTTTTGTCTTGCAAGGGCAAAACATTCTTTTGCTTCCTGCACTGTTTCCATGAATGGTTTTTCACAAATGCAGTTTTTTCCGGCATTTAAAACTTCTTTGACATAACTGTAATGAGAAGATGCCGGTGTAGAAATAACAATGGTATTGATTTCAGGATCATCATATAAATCATGAATATTATCTGTGTATGTAATTCCATCAATTCTTTGCCATTCATGTTTATCTAGATTTCTTGCATAGATTTTTTTGACTTTGATTTTATCTTTTCTTTGTAGAACGAATGGCAGGTGGTAACGGTTTGTACTTTTTCCGTTTGCGATAAATGCGATAACTAGTTTCTGCATAATATTTCTCCCTGAATAATTTGAATGCCATCTTTTATAAATGTATTTTTCATTTCCTGTGTGAGTTTGTTATCAGAAACAACAGTGATTTTATTGTTGAGATTCATAGATACGGTACCAACATGATTGAATTTCTCACTTTCACTGACAACAATGATTTCATCTGCGGCCTTTGCCATGCTTTTCACTGCTTCTGCACGCATTGTATCTTTATTTGTGAATCCTGTTTTTGAGGAATAGCCATCAGTACCAATAAAGAAGTAGTGTACATGGAAGAAGGACGCATTTGTTTCAATCATTGCTCCTACGGTACATTGTGAATCTTTTTGATAGATACCACCTAAAAGAATAATATTTACATCTTCTTCTCTGATAAAGTCAGCAATATAAGCACTGTTTGTAATGATTGTAACGTTTTTTTTCTCTTTTGCGATGATGGATGCTAATAGTGCACAACAGCTTCCATTTTCAATCATGATCGTATCATTATCATTGACAAGTTTACTTGCTTCATAGGCAATCTGTCTTTTTTCTTCATAATGATAGGATAGTCTGCCTCTAAGATCATCTGTATTATTGATCATTGCGTATCCATGCATTCTTTTCACAAGACCAAGATCTTCCAATCCATCCAGATCTTTTCGCATTGTTACCTGTGATACATGACAGATTTCTGCCAAGGAAACAACATCTGCTTTTTCCTGTGTTGATAAGATTTCAAGGATTTTGTTTGTACGATTGTTTTTCATAAGTTCTCCTTAAAAGAACGCTTCAATTCCATGTGCTAAGAATATGTTCTGATATGGGATGAGATCTTCTTTATGCAGAGCTGTTGTATTGCGATATGCATATTCTTTATTGAGAAGTGAATACTTGTTTTCTCCGAACTGATGGAATGGCAGTAATTGTACTCTTTGAATGCCGAGTTCTTTGAACTGCTGAGAAAACATTTCTGCATCATGTAAAGAATCATTGAATCCTGGAATGACAGGAATTCTAGGAAGTACTGTTTTTCCTGAAGCGATTGCCTGTTTGATATTTTCTTTGATCAGTGTATTTTCTACACCTGTATATTCTTTGTGTTTTTGTGTATCCCAATGCTTCATATCAAACAATACATAATCAATATTCTCAATGACTTTTAAAAATACATCAGGTGATGCAAATCCAGTTGTTTCGCACGCTGTATGAATATTTTCTTCTTTGCATGCTTTTAATAGTTCGCAGGCAAATTCACTCTGCATAAGTAATTCACCGCCACTCAAAGTAATGCCGCCGCCACTCTCTTCATAGAATACTTCATCTTGCTTTACAATATTTAAGACTTGCTGGACAGTTTTTGTATCACCTTCATGTTTGAGTGCATTTTGTGGACATTCTTGTTCACATTCTAGACGCCCAATGCATGCTTTGTGATCGATGTGAATTTCATTGTTTACTTCTCTGACTGCGTTTTGTTTACATGTATCAATACAATGCAGACAATGTACGCATTTTTTTGTATCCCATAATATCTGTACTTTAGTTGATTGACTTTCCGGATTGGAACACCATTGGCATCTTAGAGGGCATCCCTTAAAAAATACAACGGTTCGAATCCCTGGACCGTCATTGACACTGAATTTCTGGATGTTGAATACAACACCTGTCTGTTCTCTATTTGCTTTCATAATTAACCTCAACAATATCGTAACATTAAAATACTGAAAATGAAATATAAAACTTACGAATGAAACCATGTTTTATTTAAAACGTAGAAATACATTGATTATCACTGAATATATTGGTATATTTGTTATAGAAATACGTAATGAAACTTACGAATGAAAGAGGTAATGATGGAAAACGTAGAACACTTTGGAAAATTAAGTGAAAGAATGCAATGCTTTCGAAATGAAGTTTTAAATGAAAAGCCTTATGTTGATGCAGAAAGAGCAGTACTGGTAACAGACGTATACAAAAAACATCAAAATCAGCCACGTGTCATGCTGCGTGCCTTGATGTTAAAAGAAATCCTGGAAAATCAGACAATCTATATTGAAAACAATACATTGATTGCTGGTAATCAGGCAACAAAGAATCGAAATGCACCTGTGTTTCCTGAATATACAATGAAATTCATCATGGATGAATTAGATCTGTTTGAAAAAAGAGATGGTGATGTTTTCTATATTACAGAAGAAACAAAACAACAGCTAAGAGAAATTGCACCATTCTGGGAAAATAATAATCTTCGTGCTAGAGGCGAAGCACTGCTTCCTGAAGAAGTATCTGTATTTATGGAAACTGGTGTATTTGGCATGGAAGGAAAGCTGAATGCGGGTGATGCACACTTGGCAGTTAACTATCAAAGAGTGTTGAAAGAAGGTCTTGCAGGGTATGAAGCAAGAGTAAAGAAACAACTGGAAGAACTGGATTTAACAGATATTGATGCGATAGATAAGTATGTATTCTATAAAGCAGTTCTTATTGTGATTGATGCGGTACATACATTTGCATTACGCTATGCCACAAAGGCAAAAGAACTTGCTTCTATGACAGTAGATGAATGTAGAAAAGAAGAGTTATTAAAGATAGCAGAAATCTGTACAAACGTTCCTTACCAGCCAGCACATTCCTTCTATGAAGCAATTCAATCTGTCTGGTTCATTCAATTGATTTTACAGATTGAAAGTAATGGTCATTCTTTATCTTATGGTAGATTTGATCAATACATGTATCCATACTATGAAAAGGATCATCGTGAAGGAAAGATTACAGATGAAGAAGTGCTTGAGCTGTTAGACTGTCTGTGGATTAAGACATTGACAATCAATAAAGTACGTTCTCAGGCACATACATTATCTTCTGCAGGATCTCCAATGTATCAGAATGTAACAATTGGCGGTCAGACAACAGATCATAAAGATGCGGTCAATGATTTGTCTTTCCTTGTGTTAAGATCTGTCGCACAGACAAGACTGACACAGCCAAACTTAACTGTGCGCTATCATGCAAACTTAAATCATCATTTCTTTGATGAATGTATTGAAGTTGTAAAGCTTGGATTTGGCATGCCTGCATTCAATAATGATGAAGTTATTATTCCATCTTTTATTCACTGGGGTGTCAAAGAAGAGGATGCCTACAACTACAGTGCGATTGGATGTGTTGAAACGGCAGTGCCTGGCAAGTGGGGTTATCGCTGTACTGGAATGTCTTATATCAATTTCCCACGTGTATTGTTATGCGCGATGAATGATGGCGTTGACTTGACAAGTGGAAAGAGATTTACAAAAGGATATGGAAAATTTGAAGATTTCAAGACATATGATGAATTGCTTGATGCATGGGATAAGACAGTACGTGAAATGACGAGATATTCTGTTATTGTTGAAAATGCAATTGATAAGGCTAGTGAAAGAGATGTACCTGATATCTTATGTTCCTGCTTGACGGATGACTGTATTGCTAGAGGAAAGACTATTAAAGAAGGTGGTGCGGTCTATGATTTCATCTCTGGATTGCAGGTGGGAATTGCCAATATGGCGGATTCTTTAAGTGCAATCAAAACCCTTGTCTATGATGAAAAGAAAATAACACAAAAGCAGCTTTGGGATGCAATTATAGATGATTTCAAATCAGAAGAAAGTCAAAAGATCCAAAAGATGCTGATCCATGATGCACCAAAGTATGGAAATGATAATGATGATGTAGATATGCTTGTTGTAGAAGCGTATGATTCCTACCTTGATGAAATCAAGAAGTATCCAAATACAAGATTCCATAGAGGTCCGATTGGTGGTATTCGCTATGGCGGTACATCTTCCATTTCCGCAAATGTTGGTCAAGGCATGTCAACGTTTGCTACACCAGATGGCAGAAAGGCATGGGAGCCACTTGCAGAAGGATGTTCACCAGCACATAACTGTGATAAGAATGGTCCAACAGCTGTATTTAAGACTGTTTCTAAATTGCCTACAGAAAAGATTACAGGTGGTGTACTGCTGAATCAGAAAATGACACCGACAATGCTGCAGTCAGAAGAAAATAAACAGAAGCTTGAAATGTTGATTCGTGCATTCTTTAATCGTCTGCATGGATATCATGTACAGTACAATATCGTTTCCAAAGAAACGTTGCTTGATGCACAGAAGCATCCTGAAAAGCATACGGATCTCATTGTCCGTGTTGCGGGATATTCAGCATTCTTTAATGTGCTGAGTAAAAAGACACAGGATGATATTATCGGTAGAAGTGAACAGACATTATAGGAGATAAGGAAAATGAAATTATTTATTGATGATGCAAATATTGAAGCAATTAAAAGATTGTGTGATCTATACCCAATTGATGGTGTTACCACAAATCCTTCTATTTTAAGCAAACAGAACAGAAATCCAGAAGAAGTTCTAAAAGAAATTAGAGAAATCATCGGAGAAGACGGTATCTTATTTGCACAGGCAATTCCAACAGATGCTGAAGGCATGGTAAAAGATGCTGAAGCAATTGTACGTGTATTAGGAAAGAATACAGTTGTTAAGATTCCTTGTATTCCGGAAGGATTTAAAGCAATCCGTATATTGAAGCAAAAGGGGATTCCAACATGTGGAACAGTTGTGTATACACCAATGCAGGCGTATCTAGCCGCAAAGGCTGGTGCAAGCTATGTTGCACCATATGTGAATCGTATTGATAATATGGGATATGATGGAATTTATGTGACGAAGCAGATTCATGATATTTTAGTGAATAATCATATGGACTGTGGTGTACTTGCAGCTTCCTTTAAAAACAGCCAGCAGGTTCTTGAGTTATGTGAATATGGTGTTTATTCATCCACATGTGCTCCAGATGTTATTGATGGATTTGTGAAGAATCTCGCGATTGATGGTGCAGTAAATGATTTTATCAGTGACTTTAACAAGCTTGGTCAAGATAAAACAATGAAAGATTACTTTGAATAGTTCACACTGTTATAAAAAGTGATAAAATAGTTACCATGAAAACAGGATTAATATTAGAAGGTGGAGCAATGCGTGGTTTATTCACGGCAGGTGTTCTAGACGTTTTTATGGTCAATGATATCTGTTTTGATGGTGCAATCGGTGTGAGTGCTGGTGCTGCTTTTGGATGTAATATCAAATCAAAACAGATTGGAAGAGTTTTGCGTTATAACATGGCATATTGTAGAGATAAACGACATGCATCGATTTTTTCTCTATTGTTAACAGGAAACTTATTTTCAACAAAGTTTAACTATAATATGCTTCCATATCATCTGGATTTATGGGATAGTGAAACGTTTGAAAAGAATCCAATGGCGTTCTATTGTGTTGCAACGGATGTGAAGACTGCTCGTCCTGTATATCATAAATGTACGGATGGAACAAAAAATGATCTTCTTTGGATCCAGGGTTCTGCGTCTATGCCAATGGTATCGAGATGCGTAAAAGTTGATGGATATGAACTATTGGATGGTGGAATCAGTGATTCCATACCATTACGATATTTTGAATCCATTGGCTATACAAAGAATGTTGTGGTACTGACACAGCCATTTGGCTACCGTAAACAGCCATATTCTTCTAATATGCAGAAGTTGATGAAAGTAGCTTTAGCAAAATATCCATTGTTATTGGAAAAGCTTCTTCATCGTTATGAAGAATACAATGCGTGTATTGATGAAATACTTGAAAAAGAAGCAAAAGGGGAAATCTTTGTGATTCGACCTCCAGAAGCTTTGAATATTCCAAGTGTATGTAGAGATCCGAAAGAATATAAACGTGTATATGATTTAGGAAGAAGACAGGCATTATCACAACTGCATGCACTGGAACAATTTTTGAATAAATAATTCAGGGAATCCTCTTGTTTTCTGTGAATAGTAATATAGGAGGATTTTTTATGAGTAATGAAGAAATTGAAGAATATTTTTCTAGTTTAAAGACAGAAGTGAAAGAAAAAGTAGATTTTGAAGAAAAGTTGAATGCTTTGTTGAAAAAAGATGTGAAGTATCATCCTCAGCAACTATACTTTGATTTTTGTCAAATGGAAATTTGTGAAAATATGAAAATCTGAAAGTCCCTAATTCTAGGGACTTTCTTCAATTTGTATGAAACAAATTGAATTGTGAACAAAATAACTAATGAAAACGACAGAAATCTTGAGTGTTTTGGTTGAAATCATATCTAAAAAACAGTATCCTTTTGAAGGATAACATAAATAGTTGGAAATCCAACTATTTAGAATTCTTGGAAGAGGGCAATTATGAATGTAATTAAAAGAAGTGGAGAAGAAGTATCTTTTGATGCGGATAAGATACTTTTAGCAATAGAAAAAGCAAATCAGGCTACGCAGGAAAACAGACAGATTTCAGAAGATAAGATTACTGAAATCACAAATCGCGTCATTCAGAAGTGTAATGAAATTGCACGTAGTATTTCTGTGGAAGAAATTCAGGATCTTGTTGAAAATGAATTAATGGCAGAAGGTGCATATACAGTGGCACATAACTATATTACATATCGTTATGAAAGAGCACTTGTTCGTAAAGCCAACACAACCGACAAGAAGATTCTTTCTTTGCTGGGACGTAATAACGAAGAAGCTATGCAGGAAAATTCTAATAAGAATCCAACTGTAAACTCAACACAGCGTGACTATATGGCTGGTGAAGTTTCTAAGGATATTACAAGAAGATTCCTGCTGCCTAAGGAAATCTGGGATGCACATGAAAAGGGAATCATTCATTTCCATGATTCTGACTATTTTGCACAGCCGATGTATAACTGTTGTTTAGTGAATCTGGAAGATATGCTGCAGAACGGAACAGTGATTTCAGGCACACATATTGATAAGCCACATAGCTTTGCGACTGCCTGCAATATCGCAACACAGATCATTGCACAGGTAGCATCTAACCAGTATGGCGGTCAGACAATCACACTTTCTCATCTTGCACCATTCGTAGATATTTCCAGACAGAAATATAGAAAGTCTGTAAAGGCAGAAATGGAAGCAGCTGGTGTAGAAATCAGTGAAGACAAGATCAATACAATTGCTGAAGAAAGAGTGAAGCGTGAAGTCACAACTGGTGTACAGACAATTCAGTATCAGATCATTACATTGATGACAACAAATGGACAGGCTCCTTTCGTTACTGTATTCATGTATCTGGATGAAGTTGCTGAAGGTCAGACAAGAGACGATCTTGCTTTGATTATCGAAGAAATGCTCAAGCAGAGAATGCAGGGTGTTAAGAATGAAAAAGGTGTTTATATTACTCCAGCATTCCCTAAACTCATTTATTGCTTAGATGAAGATAATATTTATAACGATTCTAAGTATTACTACCTGACAAAGCTCGCTGCTGAATGTACAGCAAAGAGAATGGTTCCTGACTATATTTCTGCTAAGATCATGAAAGAATTGAAGGGCGATGTATATCCATGCATGGGATGCCGTTCATTCCTTACACCTGACCGTTTTACTGAAAATGGATGGGAAAACAATGAACATGCGATGAATTCATCTTCTAAGCATAAGTATTACGGCAGATTTAATCAGGGTGTTGTAACAATTAACCTTGTTGATGTTGCCTGCTCTTCTAAGAAGGATATGAACGCATTCTGGAAGATCTTTGATGAAAGACTTGATCTTTGTTACAAGGCATTGATGATCCGCCATGACCGTTTGAAGGGTACACCTAGTGATGTTGCGCCTATTCTATGGCAGTATGGTGCAATTGCTAGACTTGAAAAGGGTGAAACAATTGATAAGCTTTTGTTTAATGGATATTCTACAATTTCTCTTGGCTATGGTGGACTGGCTGAATGTGTTCGCTATATGACAGGTTTATCTCATACAACACCAGAAGGTGAAAAGTTTGGACTGGCTGTAATGAAGCATTTGAATGATGCCTGTGCAAAGTGGAAGCAGCAGACAAACATTGATTTCTCAGTATATGGAACACCAATGGAATCTACAACATACAAGTTTGCAAAGTGCCTGCAGGAAAGATTTGGCATCATTAAAGGCGTTACAGATAAGAACTATATTACAAACTCTTATCACATCCACGTAACGGAAGAAATCAATGCATTTGATAAATTGACAGAGGAAAGCAAATTCCAGGAATTATCTCCAGGTGGGGCAATTTCCTATGTTGAAGTTCCTAACATGCAGAATAACGTACAGGCTGTATTACAGTTAATGAAGCATATCTACAATACAATTATGTATGCTGAATTGAATACAAAGAGTGACTATTGCCAGGTATGTGGATATACAGGTGAAATTCAGATCATGGAAGATGAAAATAAGAAGCTGATCTGGAAGTGTCCAAATTGTGGTAATACTGATCAGAATAAGATGAACGTTGCTAGAAGAACGTGCGGGTACATTGGTACACAGTTCTGGAACCAGGGAAGAACGCAAGAGATCAAAGAGCGTGTTTTACACTTGTGAAATTTTTGAATGGAAACTGGGAAAAAGAACTGGAAAAAATTTTTTTCGGAAAACCACTGGAGCGAACATTATTGGCATTAACCCTTGAAAACTCAGTTTTAAAAAGTGACAAAAAAACGAACATTATTTTCTGGGAGAGACGTAAAAGTCTCTTCTTTTTTGTGGAATGATGACATGTCTGTTATTTTCCAATTTAATCACGAATATTCCAATTTAATCGCGAACAGGAGAAAGAAAAAGACCGACTGACCCCGCTTGAATCAATAGATTACAGATGGGGAATGCGTCGGTCAGTATTCAAAATTGTCATGTATATACTCTTCAAAAAGAGGTAAAGTAAAGCGCACAAACCCTCGATGACTGCCATCTATGACTCCCTTTTTTATCAGTCGCTGACGATAAGGATTGAATTCATTTGAGGTCATATGTAAATGCTCGCGTATATCTGAAATCTTACGACTGCTCGAATCGGAAATTCCTTTTGCCACAAGACGATCCTTTTCTGAAAGTTCAGACCAGACTTTGTCATATACTAAATCGCTTAAATACTGCTTGTAATCATCTAATACATTTTTGTAGTCACCATTGCTGTTCCATGTCAGATATCCAAGAACCTGAAATGCAAATGGATACCCTTTTGTAAGATTGGCCATTTCAGAAGCCTGTTCTTCATTCAATTTAAAAATTGATTTGTATTTGTTGGCAATTGCTACGGTGTTTAGTGGTTTCAACTGAATTTTCGGAGCACGGTACAGAAAAGTAAGATTTTTTTCATTTTGAAGTTCATCAATATTTTCATACAATCCAGTCCCAAGTAAAAATACAGGTAAGCCTAGTCTTACAAAAATCTGGAAAGATCCAGCAAATATCTTCATGTATTCAGTGTTTGACATCTCATCAATGCAGATCAGCAAACGTTTATTTTCACTTTGGATTTTTTCAAGGATTTTGATAATGGCAGTCTCAGGGTCAGTAATCTGGGGAGTACCCTCAACAGAAACACCAAATCCAAAGAATGACAGGTCAATTTTTGCTGATTTGATAAAAGAAGAAATGATGTTATTGCTATACAGTTTTGACAGCATAGACTGCAACAAATCAGTTGCCGGATTCAACTCCAGAACAATCCAGTTAATGTTTTCTCTAAGTTTTTGAGCTATTTCCGACATCATCACTGTCTTTCCTGTGCCTCTGAAACCTGTGATAACAAACATTTGTTGATTAATGTTTTCAGATGTAAAAGCATCCATGATTTCAAAAATCTGTTTTGGTCTGTCTACGGATTCAAGAGGACTTTTTCCAAAAACCAATGTAAACGGGTTTGACATACATTTCTCCTTTTACTGTTCTTTACTATTCTGAAATTATTTTACTATTCTTTACTGTTTTATTCAAGATAATGTCCCTGCCATTTCCGCTATTATTTGTCTTTGAGGGAAATAAAACGGATCTGGAACAGATTATAGGATATCGGTTGTAACTTTTTTATGAACTCTATTGACAAGAAAACTTGGTATGCGTATGATTGAAATATGCAAAGAAAACTTGGCATGGAGGTGTTTTTATGAAAAAGGAAGAAATCTTAAATGCAAGCAGAAAAGAACATCGCAATAAGGACTTGGCTGAAATGGAAGTGGTATATCAAGCCGGAAGTCATGCAAGCAGAGTTGGTGCTTTAGTGTGTTGTTTGCTTTCACTGTTATCTTCTGTGCTTGCTCATACTAAGATTTACAGTCCGTGGGTTATATACTTCAGCATTATTGCAACACAATGGTTAGTTCGTTTTATCAAAATGAAGCGAAAGAGTGATCTGGTCTTGACCGTTCTGTTTTTTGTGCTTTCCATTTTGGCATTTGTTGAATTTTTTAGCCACCTTTTAGAGGTGAGAATATGAAAGAACAGTTACAACTGAAAAATCGCTTAAAGGAAGTTCGCACAGAAGCAAATCTTTCTCAAGCTCAGCTTGCAGAAATGGTAGGAGTATCAAGAAACACGATTAGTTCTATTGAAACAGGACAGTTTAATCCAACTGCAAAATTGGCTTTAATTCTTTGTATTGCATTGGACAAAAAATTTGAGGAACTATTCTATTTTTAGGAGGTCATTATGGAAAATATTATAATGTTGATTTTGGGAGTGTTCATATCTGTTGTGGGAATTGTAAATATCAACGGCAATGTCAGCACAATTCATTCTTACAATAGACGAAGAGTAAAAGAAGAAGATGTACCGAAGTATGGAAAAGTTGTTGGAACAGGAACACTGATTATAGGAATATCTATTGTATTAGGCTTTGTTGTTTCGTTTTGGAGCGAAGAAATTATGGGATATATCATTCTTCCATCAGTTATTGTCGGATTAGGCTTTATATTGTATGGACAGTTCAGATACAATAAAGGAATTTTTTGAGAATCAGGGAGGTATAAAGATGGAATTGAACACAATATCAGGTCTGGCGATAGCTGGAGTTATCTGCTCCGTTGTCCTCTCGATTGGGGTACCGATTGCTTTGTTCATTGCAGGAAGGGTGAAGCTTAAGGCAAGGATTTCCTCGTTCTTTATCGGAGCAGGAACCTATCTGCTGTTTGCCATGCTGTTGGAGCAGCAGCTGCATGTTCTTGTCATTCGGTTCTGCGGACTGAACGCACAGAGCAGGCCATGGCTTTACTATGTGTACGGGGCTTTGGCTGCAGCGGTTTTTGAAGAGACCGGAAGACTGATTGCCATGAAATTCTGGATGAAGAAATGGCTGGATTTTCCAAATGCACTGATGTATGGAATCGGGCATGGCGGTGTGGAGGCAATTCTGATCGGAGGACTTTCCGAAATCAGCAATCTTGTGTCCATGCTGATGATCAACAGCGGAGCCATGCAGAATACGCTGGCGGCACTTCCTGCTGAGTCTGCAAACCAGACCGTGTCACAGCTGTCGGCCCTATGGACAACACCGGCACCACTCTTTTTTGTAAGCGGAATCGAAAGAATCAGTGCCATCATTCTGCATATCGGGTTGTCACTGTTGATCTACCGGGCGGTAAAGGCAGGCAAATGCAGGACAGCAACTTTTACAGCGGTTCTTGCATATGGGATTCATTTTATCGTGGACTTCTTTGCCGTGGCAGGTCCGACGCTTCTTCCCATCTATGTGATTGAAATTGGTGTCTTTGTGATGGCAACCGGAACTCTTGTTATGGCGCTGAAGATGGGAAGGATGGAAGAACTGTGAATTCCAGTTTTCTGCTATCATAAAACAGAATATATCTGACAGAACGCACCGTAGAAATACGGTGTTTTTTGTTACCCCAAACCCATAATTCAATACATAACCACAGGTTAGTACAAATACCTTATGTGCTTTTTTTAAAGGTATCATCATGTAGAAACTCAGTCCTTTTTCATTTAGTCATTAATTGAAAGATCAAAGTCTTTCATAATCTGCATTCGTCCAAAGATTGCGACTAAATATCTTGTTGACAGATAAGTCATAAAAATAAAAAACAAACATTATTATATTTCAGGAATGACACAAGCCTTCTCGAAAAAGGAAACATTATTCTGCAACAGGGCTAATACATAATGTTCACAGCTGAGAAAACAAACAAAATGTAATTCAGGCATAAATAAGCTTAAACTGCGATATTGGATAATGTTTGCCACTTTCAAGTATTTGTTTCCAACTGTTTCCTTAACAACAGAATAATGCATGAATCAGTGTTTCCAACTGTTTTCTTAACAACAGCAAGACTTTCGACTTTTTCTCAATTAGAAAATGATTGACAGGATCATGAAAACATGGAACTATTATCTCAGTAATAGAAGTCATGATTAGTTTACGAAGGAAAACACCATCAATATGATGGAGAGAACGGTGCGAATCCGTTAAGCTTCTATTACTTAGAATATCGATTTAAGCAACCGTTCAATTATGGTTGCTTTTTTATAAATCCGAACAGGTGACAAAATCAGAGATTCGCATCCTGGTAGGCTTGGTTAAGCTGTTTTTAGCCAGTCACTGGTGCACAATAAGGGAAAAGAAAAAGAGACGAATCGCCAACGCCTCTTCTTCAAGTACTTGATGTACACAGGATATAAATATAATATCATAGAACACACATTTCTTGTTCGAGATTAAGTTGGAAAACTTGGTTGCTTATGTTGTCCTGTAAATATATAAATGTTGTTTATGTTCGTGATTAAGTTGGAAAAAAGAGGTCTGAAACATAGGAATACGTTCTTGATTAAGTTGAAAAATAACATTATGGCTATTTATTTAGATTTTATGCCACTTTAGTGGCCTATATTTTGAATGCGATTTCATTTGTGAAGCTGTGAAACGATTGACAAAAAAATCGCATGCTATATTATATATGAGCTAAATGTACCTTGGGTTTACATTTAGAAATGTGTATTGCACAGAAGTGGAATGAAAGATGTTTTCATAGGAATATTCCAGTGTCCGGAAACTGTGAATATTTGTTGTGTACGTACTCTTTGGAACCGTGATGTGTCATACATTCAAGAGGGAAGAAAATGAAAAAGATTAAAACTTTATTAGCTGCAATTGCCTTAGGCGTTGCAACAGGTTGCTCTACTGGTTCTTCTGCAAATACTACAGGTAGTAAAACAATCAGTAAGAGTGCAACTGGTTACGGGGGAAAACTGAACGTTGATGTTACAGTAGAAGATGGAAAGATTACAGATATCGCTTTAGGCGACAATCATGAAACTAATGTTATCATCGACCGTGCATTCCCGGTTATTCGTGACCGTATTATTAAGGCAAATTCTCCAGCTGTTGACTCTGTCAGTGCTGCTACATTCTCAAGCCATGCTGTTAAGCAGGCTGTAGCTGATGCATTGAAAGAAGCTGGTGTTACTTATGAAGGTGAAGTAACAAAGGATGCAAGTTCTTTCAGCGAAAATCCAAAAAAAGTTGAAGATGTAAATGCTGATGCAGTTATCGTTGGTGGTGGTCCTAGTGGACTTGCTGCTGCTATTACAATCAAACAGGAAAATGCTGATGCAAATGTTGTTGTATGCGAAAAATTAGATATTCTGAGTGGTAACGGTAAGTTCGACATGAACTACTTCGACATGGTAAATTCCAAAGCTGAGGAAGCTGCAGGTAACGTTGTTACTGCTGATGATTTATTTGAAGAAAAGAAAGAAAATGGCGAAGGTGAAGCACGTGTCAGAGCCTGGGCTGATTGCGAAGGTACAATGGACGCATGGTTAAGAGACATGGGCGTTGAACTGAACTACAACTATGGTGGAACTAACCACATGGCTGAAGAAGATCAGTATGCCGGTGAAGTTGTTCAGGCAGGTCTTGAAAAAACAGCTAATGAATTAGGTGTAACAATTCTTACAGGAACAAAGGGTGTTGACTTTGTTATGGATGGTAAGAAAGTAACTGGTGTTACAGTATCCAATACAAAGGGTGAAACATATAACATCTTAGCTCCATATACAGTTGTAGCTACAGGTGGTTTCTGCTCTAACCCTGAATTATTAGCTAAATATGCACCAGGTAATGAAAATTTGAACACAAGTAACCAGCTTGGTACAACAGGTGACTTTGTAAGCGTATTTGAAAACTATGGCATGAAACTTGATCGTATGGACAAGATGAGTGTATTTGATAATATCATCGTTCCACGTCGTGACTTAACAGGCGGTGCTGATATGAATCTTCTTGTTAACAAGAACGGTGAATTATTAAATAATAACTTATCTGGTCTTGATCGTTGGACAATGGAACAGGAACAGCCTGATCATGCAGCATTCTACATTACTGATTCTACAGGATATGATTCCTTCTACCGTATTCGCAAACATGTTGGTTTAGGATACTATCAGGAAGGCGCAACAATTGAAGAATTAGCTGAAAAACTCGGAATTGATGCAGACGCATTAAAGAAGACAGTAGAAGATTTCAATGCACGTGCAGCAAAAGGCGAAACAGATCCTGTTCTGGAAGAAGCTGCTTCTCGTACATTCGATGCTGAAGGTCCATATTATGGTGTAAGAGTTGAAGCTGCTAACCATATGACAAAGGGTGGTATTGTCTGTGATGAAAACGGACAGGCATTATATGCTGATGATTCTTTAGTAGAAGGCTTATTTGCTACAGGTGAAGTTACTGCTCAGGGTGGCGGTTATAGTGAATCTGTAAGCTGGGGCCGTATTGCCGGTGCTTACATTGCTGGTGAATTAAGCAAATAACCATTTATAAAGCTGTATGAAAGGAATGAGTTCTAAGAACTTGTTCCTTTTTTTGACTGCGTATATGTATTGAATAAGGTTGTCTGTAAGAAGAAATAAAGAGAAGAACGAAGAATTGATGAAAGTCTGCATTTCGCTAAGAGAATATTCAGAGTGTATAGAGGCAGCCAGAGAAGAGAAAAGAAAGAAGTACTTGAGAAGGCATCGTACAAATGCTGAACACCATGGAACCAAGTGAAAGTATTTATACTAAAATACAGTTAAGAAGAGCAGAGGTGGAAACGATGCTGGAAACAGAGTTCAATCTTAAAGAATATGGTGAAACATTAAAGGAAGAAGGACAGAAAATAGGCGAGCAGAAAAAAACTATTGATATATCTGGATGGCAAACCAATCAATTTCAATAAATGGAATGTGAAACATCTTACATATACAATATGTACTTTATGTACTTTTGAAGATACCAATTGGGAAAGTATAGATATATCAAAGTGGAATACATCTTATTTAGCAGAAACAAGAGATATGTTTGGAGCATGTAATAAAAAAATATACGTATCAAAAAGTTTCCCGTTAAATAGTATTTCTAGTTCGCAAAATATGTTTTATGGCTGTGTGTCTCTTATAGGCGGAGCAGGCACAACATATGATCCAACATTCATTGACGCTACAGCAGCACGTATTGACGGAGGATCAGAGAATCCTGGATACTTCACAGATATCAAGGATAAAGCTGCTGAATCAGTTGCTGATCAGACACCATCTGCTGACAACTCAGAGGACGAAGAGAGTACAGACACAAACAATTAAATATCAAAAAAGACTGAGTAACTACACTATGTAGAAACTCAGTCCTTTTTTTATTTAGCCATTAACTGGAAAATCAAAGCCTATTATAATCTGTTCAACCAAAGATTGCGACCAAATAACTTGTTGACAGATAGATCATAGAAATAAAAAAACAAACATTATTATATATAAAGGGATAACTCAAGATTTCTCGAATGAGAAAACATTATTCTGAACAAGGCTGGTACATAATATTCACAGCTGGGAAAAACAAACAAAATGGAATTCAGGCATAAATAAGCTTTAACTGCAATATCGGATAAAGTCTGCCACTTTTAAGTATCACATAATTATTCCAAAAAGTAGAGCCAAAAGATTCATAAAACAATAAAAAACAAAAAAAGACAAAAATAAATCAATAAAATTTGAAAACAATCAAAAAAAATTGTCACATATAAAGATTTATCACATAATTTTACGGAAATTAGTACCAAAATGGCAGCGCAGCATTGTATGCGCTTACAAAATGGAACTAAAATAGTTTCATCAGAAAGGAAACGTAAAGTTTTATGAAAGAAAAATTTATGAATGGCCTTCTTACTCTTGCAGGTAAGATGCAGTCAAACACAGTCCTCTCAGCAATCAAGGATGCGTTTATTGACAACATGCCAGTCGTCATTTGGGGGGCTTTCTGTACTCTGTTCCAATTCGTCATTTGCCAGACTGGTGGTGTACCAGATCCAAAGACAGGAGAACTGATTTACTATGTTTCTCTCGCAAACGTTCCAGGTTTTGCTTGGCTCGAAACATTAACACCAATTTTCACAACAGCTAACTATGGCTGTATGAACTTCATGGCAGTTTCTATCTGTATTCTTGTTTCCATGCACTTTGCTGAAAACATTGGACATCCAAATGACAGAACTGTTCCAGCGGTAGCACTTGCTTCATTCGTTACATTAATCAACACAACAGCATCTACAACAACAGAAAGTGGAGAAACAGTAACAATTTCTAATGTTGTTGCTTCTTCTTACACAAAAGCTGATGGATTATTTGTAGGCTTGCTTGTTGGTGTTCTAACTACATTACTCTATGTTAAACTTGTTGATTCAGGAAAGTTAAAGATTTCTCTTCCTGATTCAGTTCCACCAAACGTATCACAGTCATTTGCAGTACTGTTCCCAACAATCATCACAATTCTTTGTGTATCTATCGTTGGATATATCTGCTCTATGTTTGGCTTAACAATGTTTGATGTTATTTCAACAATCATGAAGCCAATTGAAAAGATCATGACTGGTCTGCCTGGCTATGTTACTGTTGTATTAATTATGCAGCTGTTATGGTGGTTCGGTATTCATGGACCAAACGTAATGGGTGCTGTTACAGGGCCATTCATGACTAAGATGATGGCTCAGAACCTTGAACTCTACCAGGCTGGTGAAGGAATCACTGCTTCTGGTGTATTCTATACAGCTGGTTCTAAGTATTCAATTATCGCTAACCCATTCGCTTCTGGATGGTTTGGCCCAACAGGTTCTGGTATCACAATGGGCTTGATCATTGCTATTATGCTCTTCTCTAAGAGAGATGACTTCAAGGCAATCGCTAAGTTATCTATTCCTTGTGGAATCTTTAATATCAATGAACCAATTATCTTCGGTATTCCAATGGTTATGAACGCATTGTTCGCAGTACCATTCTTCTTGACTCCAGTTGCTTGTGTATGCTGTGGTTATTTAGTACAGTATTTAGGACTCTGTCCATTGTTCGTTATCGACGTTCCATGGACAACGCCAATTGGCTTATTCGGATTCTTAGCATCTTCAGGAAATATCATGGGTGCTATCTGGCAGGTAGTCATTATCTTAGGTGTATCTACATTGATCTACACACCATTCGTCATTGCTTCTAACCGCCAGACAGAAGAAGCATAAGATTGATCTTTGCAAAGAATCAGAGTTTATCTCTGGTTCTTTTTCTTACTTATGTATGTCAAATATATTTGACAAATACAGAGATCGTACTATACTGTAATTGAAAGATGTCAAGTATATTTGACATTATAAAGGAGGATCTTATGGATTATACATTCTTAATATCTATGATTATTTTACTTGCGATTCCGCTATTCAATATTATCTTATATAAGGAAAAAGAGGACTATGGAGGCTATGATGAACGACAGGAAATTGTCAGAGGAAAAGCTTTCAAATATGGATTTCTGACAATGGTTTCTGTTGAAGGGATTATGTTATTGAAAGAACAGACAGATGGAATCTCAATTGAATGCAACGTTCTTATGATGGCTGGTATTCTGATTGGTGTACTTGTTGTGGTGCTGTATTGTATCTGGAACGATGCATACTGGCAATTGAAGCAAAAACCAATGCCATTTGTTTGTATGCTTGGGGCAGTTGCGCTATCTAACATGTTTATTGCAAAAGGAAAAACAATTGTTGAAAATGGAATTGTTACGTGGGAGGGTAGTAATCCAGTATTCATGGCTGTTTTCTTTTCAATCATTCTAATCAATGTTATCATCAAGATGTATATCGATAAGAAAAAAGATCAGTAACATGAAAAATCTGAAAATGAAGGAAGCAAGAACTGCACTTGGTTTATCTCAACAGGAAGTAGCAGATAAAGTAGGCGTATCTAGACAGACAATCAATGCAATAGAGAAGGGGGACTATAATCCAACGATTCGCTTATGCATTGAAGTTTGCAAGGTTTTAAACAAGACACTGGATGAATTATTCTGGGAATAATCTGCATAACAAAAAGACAACTGTTCATTTTCAGTTGTCTTTTAACATGTGGCTATACTGGTACACAATTCTGGAATCAAGCTAGAACACAAGAAATCAAAAAATGTGTCTGCTTAATAATTGCTTTCTACCACTGGACGTACAACAATTTCCTGAAGCATGCCATCTTCATTATTTTCTAATGCATAAATGACGTGTTTTGCGACTGTTTCTGGCTTTAAATAATCTGGACGATCATTTGTTCTAAAGTTTGTATCAACGCCTCCAGGATAGACATCTAATACCTTTACACCAGCATCTTTTACTTCTTTGACAAGAATTTTGCTCAATGCTTCAAATGCATCCTTACTTGAAGTATATCCACCATTGTCAGGATTAGAGAATAAGCAGCAGGAAGATAGAATATTGATAATCATTCCATCTTTCTTTTCAAGCATTGCTGGAATACATTTTTGAATACAAATCAATGGTGCAATTGTATTCACAGAATACATGTCTTCCAAGTCTTCAATAGCAATATCTTTGACAGCGGCTTTCTTTGCATTGAATCCTGCATTGTTGATCAATACATCAACACCGCCTTGTTGAACAATGTCATCTAGCGCCTGTTGTAAAGCAGTGCGATCTTTTAAATCAAATGTATATTTTCCTTTGCAGTGATTGATATTTAAGGCATCCATCTTTACTTGAGATCTGCCGAATAAGTAAAGTTCATATCCTTTTTCATCAAGTAATTGTGCAATGGCTTTTCCAATACCATCTGTTGCTCCTGTAATTAATACTGTTTTCATTTTAATTTCTTTAATTGCTCCTTATATTCTTCTGCTAAAGAAGATGTTCCTTGCATGAGCTCTAGAATATTTTTTGCCAGTGTCTGTGCAATCATCATAAAGGCAGTTTCTTCATCATATTTTGATGCAAGTCGATCAAATGTTTCTGATACGTAACCTAAAGATTCTTTTTGAGAAAATGCTCCAATTAAACTGAGATGAATCAGGCTATCTGCCAGATTTTCTGTATTGCTGCATTCTTCTTCCATCCAGTCTTCATCTAGTTCTTCATCATATGCATCATTGCTGAAATAGTCTAAAGAATTATTATAGTCTTCAACGTAGTATGGAAGTGTATCATCCATGCATTCTGAAAATTCTTTTTTTGCATAAGACAAGTCGAAGTTTTCAAAATCCTTTAACTGATTGATACGAACATTAAAAGGTGTATCTAGTCCTCTGTTATCTAACTGTTTATATGTCATTTCTGGTTTCAGTTTTCCATCAATGTAGAGTTTTAATGTATCAATTGCATAGGCAAATATGCCAAGTCCTTCTCCATCAAGCATAGAAGCATATCGCTTTCCTTTTCGATTGACTGTTTTTCCTTTCCTGCATGTAAATTCCCAGTTGCTGCAGTCATAATCATCACTATAGACAAATGTAAAAATATCTTCTAAATCAGCAAAACCTAATGTATCAATGTTGTCAGAATTATGTAAAAGTACTTCATTGAAATGCGAATCTTGTGCGTCCCATCCAAGTCCATATGCTTTCTTTCCTTGTATAAAAGCAAAACCATTTGCAGGGCTTTCAAGAAAGGCATTCACAATGATGTATGCAAATGTAACAAGATCAATATCTTGTCTGACCGCAATAGTTCTTTTCAGACGCTCTGGTGCATAATTCCAAGTAATATCTATGATTCTGTATTCCATATCATCTCCTGTCTGAATATATCATACCCTTTTTTCTTTGATATTGTATATTTTTTTAAACCGTTTACAATGAATGGTAGAAGGAGTTTAAAACTATGAAATTAAAATCATTTGGTGTATCCGTTTATCCGGATATCGAAAGCCTGGAGGATATTACAAAATATCTAGAAAGAGCTAGTAAATTTGGATGTGAATATGTTTTTTCAAGCATGTTCTCTGTAGAAGGAACGAAGGAAGAAGTATTAGACTACTTTAAAGAATTTATCAAAGTTGCACATAGCTTCAATATCAAAGTTGTATTAGATTTGAATCCACCATTCTTGAAGAAAATGGGTGTAGATTATGATGATGTATCCTTGATGCATGATATTGGGTGTGATGTGATGAGAATGGACATGCCGTTTGGTGCTGAAAAGGATCTTGTTCTTGTAAACAATCCATACAATATTTCTATTATGTTTAATGCATCTGGCTCATTTGCGGATGAACTGGCATACTTTGAAGAACATGGTGTACCAAAGGAAAAAGTACTGCTTGGACATAACTTCTATCCACAGCCATATACAGGTTTGAAGTGGAAGAACTTCTTGGAAACAAACCGTATCCTGAAGCAGTATGGTTATCCAGTACAGGCATTTATTTCTTCTAGAAATCCTGAAGCAACCGGTGTATGGGATGCGAACTATGGTTTGCCAACAGTAGAAAGATTAAGAAATCTTCCAATTGATACACAGGCAAGAATCATTGAAGCTACGGGTGACGTAGATATGGTGTGGATTGGTAATGCATTCGCTACAGAAGAAGAAATGGAATCCTTGATTGAAGTGCAGAAAGATGTACGTCCAATTGAAGATTCTCCTGTATATGAAATGTTTAAATCCTTTGGCTTATTAAGAAGAGAAAGAAAAGAAGATTGCAAGATCCGTGTTGTACTAGATGAAGGTATTACAGATACAGAACAGTATCAGCTGTTTGAAATGTTCCCACAGTTAGATATGGGTGATTCTAGTGAATGGATCTGGAGAAGCAGAACAGGCAGAATGGTTCAGCCAGATGTTCCTTTTAGAAAATGTGAAAAGGATATGTTTGAAGTTGGTGATGTATTGATTGTCAATAACAACTATCAGCATTATGCAGGTGAAATCCAGATTGTTCGTATTCCGTTCAAGAATGATGGACAAAGAAACTATCTTGGTCATTTAGCTGAAGGGGAAGAATTGATTCTTGATCTCTTAAAGAACTTTGATGAAGTTACTTTCTTGAAGGCAAAGTAAGATGGAATATAAGAGATTTCATGATACGATCGTTGTAAGAATGGATCGCGGTGAAGAAATTCTTACACAGCTAAAGGAAGTTGCTCTCAAAGAAAAAATCACATTAGCAAGTGTTCAGGCATTAGGCGCAATAGATCATTTTGTCGTTGGTGTATATGATGTAGATGAAAAACAGTATCACGCCAATACATTTGATGGAAGCTTTGAAATTGTATCATTGACAGGTACGATCAATACAATGCATGGAGAATACTATTCTCATCTGCATATGAGTGCAGGTAACGCAAAAGGGGAAGTATTCGGTGGACATTTAAATGAAGCAAGAGTATCTGCAACATGTGAAATGATCATTCAAATCATTGATGGCAATGTAGATCGCTATCATGATGAAATTACAGGTTTAAATCTATTTCAGTTTTAGAACAAAAAAAGCACATTGATGTGCTTTTTTGTTTACTTGTTTAATAAGGATTGATCATCTGCAAATTCTTCACCAGCAGCCTGAGAGAACATTTTCATTAACTGATCCACTGTCAGATTTTTCTTTTCTTCACCGCTGACTTCAAACATGATATGTCCGTTATACATCATGATAAGACGATTGCCAGTCTGAATCGCATCTTTCATGTTATGTGTAACCATTAAAGCAGTCAGATGGTCTCTTTCAACGATCATTTTTGTAATATCCAGTACTTTTTTAGCAGTCTTTGGATCAAGAGCAGCAGTGTGTTCATCCAATAGTAATAGCTTTGGTTTCTGGATAGAAGCCATTAATAATGTAAGTGCCTGTCTTTGACCGCCAGATAACAAACCAACTTTTTGTGTCAGTCGATCTTCCAGTCCTAGATCAAGAATCTTCAACTGCTCTTTATAATCTTCTTTTTCTTTCTTTGTAACACCCCATTTAAGTGTTCTTCTTTTTCCACGTCTGGCAGCTAAAGCAAGATTTTCAATAATCTGCATATCAGGTGCAGATCCAAGCATTGGATCCTGAAAAACTCTGCCAATGAGCGTTGCACGTTTGAAATCAGGCAATCCAGTAATGTTATTGCCATCAACAATAATGGCACCTTCATCGACTGGCCAAACACCAGCCACAGCATTCAGCATTGTAGATTTACCAGCACCATTGCCACCAATGACAGTCACAAAATCTCCTTCATTGAGTGTCAGGTTGATATGATCTAATGCAATCTTTTCATTGATAGTTCCTTTGTTGAACGTTTTAGATAGATTTTTAATTTCTAACGTTGCTGACATATTACTTGATCTCCTTTAAAGAATTTTTGTGTGCCTTTGCAAAAGATACTTTGGATACTGAAATCAAATAAGGTACTGCTAAGAAAATAGCGACAACGATTGCAGTAAAGAGTTTTAATAAATTGGAATTCAATCTGAGCCATAATACAATCTGAATGACAAGGTAGTATAGAATTCCACCAATTACGATAAATCCTAAACGAATTGCAAAGTTGGAATGTTTTCCTGCAATGATATCAGATACGACTTCACCAATAATGATTGCTGCCAAACCGATAACGATTGCACCTCTACCCATATTAATATCCGCAAAGCCCTGGTATTGTGCCATAAGTCCACCACTCAATGCAACAAGACCATTACTTAAAGCGAGTCCAATGACTTTCATATGGTTGATATTGATACCTTGTGCCTTGGACATTTCTGGGTTGTTACCCGTTGCACGCATTGCAGAACCATGTTCTGTTCCGAAGTACCAGTACATGATCGCTACAACGATAACAGCACATACAAGCCCTGTAACAATTGCATTTGGTACAAATCTAGAAGAGATTGCCAGTGCATACGAATTGACAGAGATTGCTTTGTTAGCTGCAAACCCCATGATTGCAAGATTAATTGACCATAATGCAAACTGCGTTAATATTCCTGAAAGAATAGCAGGAATGCCAAGTTTTGTATGCAGGAAGCCTGTAACAAGGCCTGCAAGTAATCCTGCTAAGAAAGAGACAATAACAGCCAGCCATGGATTCCATCCGCCAATAATCAACATTACAGCGACTGCACCACCTGTTGTAAATGTACCATCTACTGTCATATCAGCAAAGTTTAACATACGGAATGTAATGTAAAGGCCAAGTGCCATAATGCCCCATAGTAACCCTTGTGCTAAACCAGAAGGGAAGGAAGCAAATAATGTATTAATATCTAAACTCATTTTGAATTCTCCTTATTACATAAATAAACAGGGATACCAGAGTGGCATCCCTGAAAGTTGAGGGATTATTCCTCGATTGCTGTATAAGTATCAGGAACTTTGATTCCTAACTTGTCACAACGAGACTGTACATATTCTTTTGTAAGATTTGTCTGTGATTCTACAGGCATATTTGATACTTTTTCTTCACCTTTAAGAATCTTCACTGCCATTTCACCTGTCTGTCTGCCAAGTTCATAGTAGCTGATAGAAAGTGTAGCAATACCACATCCACTTGCGATACCTTCTTCTGCCGCAATGATTGGAACACCTGCAGGTTCAGCAACGTTGTTAATTGCTTCTGTACAGGATGCTGCCGTGTTATCTGTAGGAATATAGATGACATCAGAATCCTGACAAGCTGTCTGTGTTACAGAAGAAATATCATTTGTATCAGAGAAGGAATATTCTTTGACTTCGAATCCTGCCTTGGATAATTCTTTGTTCATTTCCGTTGCCTGTACAACAGAGTTAGGTTCTGCAGAACAGTAGATGATACCGACTTTCTTTGCATCAGGAACAAGATCTGTAAACAGTTCTACCTGTGCGGAGTAGGAAATACCATCGGATGTACCGGAAACGTTTGTTCCAATTGGCTTGGAAGCATCATAATCTTTTAATGACAAAGCAGCTGCGTAATCTGTAACAGATGTACCAAGTACTGGAATATCACTTGTTGCAGAAGAAACTGCCTGTAAAGCTGCAGTTGCATTTGCTAGAATGAGATCACATTTTTCACCAACAAGAGTGGATGCAATTGTATTTGCTGTTGCAGTATCACCTGCAGCGTTCTGTTCATTGAATGTAACTTTGTCTCCAAATTCTTCTTCTAGAACATCTTTGAATCCTTTTGTTGCTAAATCAAGTGCTGGATGCTGTACCAGCTGTAAAATACCTACTTTGTAGCTTTCAGAATCTGATGAATCCTTTCCTGTTGTAGCTGTGGCTGTTGATCCACCGACAGTACAACCTGCCAAGGCAATTGCTAAAGCAAGACTGCCGATTCCTTTAATCATTTTTTTCATATCTTTCTTCCCCTTTGAAATGTTTTTAATGTAATGAAAGTCTATTACAGTCAAAGGTGCCCGTCAATAATAAAAACCCTTTAAAATGGACTATTTTCGAATCATTGTGAAAATAATATGAAAACATATTATTTGGTGCTAAAATAAGTTCAGGTGATTCAATATGCATTATGGAAATATTAAAAATTATGATATCGCAGATGGAGAAGGTGTAAGAGTTACACTGTTCTGCAGTGGATGTACAAATCGTTGTGAAGGTTGTTTTCAACCTGAAACATGGGATTTCTGCTATGGAAAAGAATATACAAAGGAAACGGAAGATCAATTGATTCAAATGTTAACAAATCCTAATATCCAGGGATTGACATTGCTTGGGGGAGATCCATTTGAACCTTCTAATCAAAGAACATTGATTACTTTATTAAGAAGGGTAAAACAAGAACTCCCAACAAAAGATGTATGGGCGTATACAGGATTTGTTTATGAACAGGATCTTTTAGAAGGACAAAGAAAACATACAGAAGTTACAGATGAAATGCTCTCATATATTGATGTACTTGTAGATGGTCCATTCGTCATTGATGAAAAAGACATCTCATTGTATTTTAGAGGCAGTACAAATCAAAGAGTGATTGATATGCCAAAGACATTAAAGAGTGGCAACGTAGTGATTTATCATGAATGAAAAAAATGATCCGTGAGGATCATTTTTTATATGAGATTTAAGTGTTTAAATGCATTGTAGATGCCGTCATCATTGACATCTGTTGTGATGTAGTCAGCAGCTTCTTTTGTTTCTTTTCCTGCATTTCCCATTGCTACTGAATATCCACATAATTCAAACATGGAAATATCAATTTTAGCATCGCCAAATGCAATTGTATCTTCTGCATCTCTACCAAGATGCTTCAACAATACATCAATGGCATGCTTTTTTGTGATTCCCTTAGGAGACAAGTCACCATATAATGCCTGTTCATCTTTTCCACCCCATGTATTCGCAATGAGTTCTGGGAATTCTTCTTTAGAATCTAAATGATCCTGGTAGGAAGAAAGAATGAATGAAATCTTATTGATATCATCTCTGTATAACTGTTCTGTTGGTAAATGAATGAATGCATTGACGAAGGATTCAGCTGAAGTCTTTGCCTTTGTTTCATCTGCACCTTTTCCAAGTGCATACTTTTTCATTGTTTCTGGACCTTGTTCTAGCATGTAGTCATTACAGTACATTCCACTGTTTGCCTCTAAATAGAAGCCAAGATGTCTTTCATTACACCAGTCAACAATGTGTTTGACTTCTTCTACTGTTAAGCCCTGATGCATGACAACTTCACCATGATCTTCTACATATGCACCATTGCCGCCAATCATGCCATCGAGTTCACAAAGATCACGTTGCAGGATTTCAGCTTTGGAGCAGCCTGTACAGATATATACAAGATGTCCGTTCTTTCTAGCTTCATCTACTGCTTTACCAGCAGAAGATGGCATGATTGCGTTATAGTCAATGAGTGTACCATCAACATCTAAAAATACAATTTTTTTATCAGACATAGTTTCCCCTTAAATTAAACCTAAATGCTTGAATGCATTATACATACCATCATCATTGACATCCGTTGTGATATAGTCAGCAGCTTCTTTTGTTTCTTTACCGGCATTTCCCATCGCAACACCATATCCACAGATTTCAAACATTGGAATATCAATTTTAGCATCACCAAATGCAATTGTATCTTTTGGATCAACATTTAAATGTTTGAGCAGTAAATCAATTGCATTCTTCTTTGTAATGCCAGCAGGGGATAAGTCACCAAATAAAGCCATTTCATCCTGACCACCCCATGTATTTGCCATCAGTTCTGGGAATTCCTTCTTAGAATCTAAATGATCCTGGTAGGAACGTAATACGAAGTCAATTTTATTGATGTCATCTCTATAGAGATCATCTCCATAAAGGATATTCAGATGTTCTGCGGAAGACTGTCCAACTGCTTCTGCTTTTGCAAGGTCACTGCCTTTACCTAATGCATACTTTTTGAATACTTCAGCAGCCTGATCTTTCATATATTCATTTGAAAAGATACCACCATTTGCTTCCAGGTTGATTCCCATTTTTCTTTCATTGCACCATTCAACGATGTGCTTAACTTCTTCAACAGACAAAGACTGATGCATCAATACTTCACCATGATCTTCAACATATCCACCGTTTGCACCAATCATGCCATCGAGCTCACAGAGATTTCTCTGTAAGATTTCATATTTTGAACAGCCTGTACAAATATATACAAGGTGGCCATTTTTTCTAGCTTCATCAACTGCTCTGCCTGCACTTTCAGGCATAATAGCACGATAGTCGATCAATGTACCATCAACATCTAAAAAAATTACTTTACGGTTACTCATTTTTTCTCCTTTAGTGGGTAACTAAAAAACCCTTTCACATAGTATCTTACCATGAAAAAGGGTGGAACATTGTTTCATAATAATGGAGAAAAGATTCGAATGATACTCAAGAACAGTCCTTTAACGATATTGACATGTGTATCTTTTAAATTCATCTGTTTACAATGTTTTAAAGTGTCTTCAAAATTCTGTTTGATATCCATCACATGTTTTGAATGATAGAGAAGAGTTCCATTTTCAAAGTGGAGATATAATGAACGATAATCAAGATTGATCGTACCTACTGTAGCATAGACATCATCGGATACAAATACTTTGGAATGAACAAATCCTGGCTCATATTCATAGATTTTGACACCACCTTGAATGAGTTGTGCATAATAGGATGTTCCAATATCATGAACAATCTGTTTATCTGCAATACCAGGCATGATAATTCTGACATCAACACCTTTTTTCGCAGTATGAATGAGTGTATTGATCATTTCTGAATCAATGATGAGATATGGTGTCATGATATAGACATAACGATTTGCACTGTTTAAGATATCTTCATAGACAGACTGTCCTGTGAGTTCTTCATCGAGTGGTGTTTCTGCGTATGGAGCAATATACCCATCAAAGTTTGATTCATCAATCGTTTCCTTGTTTTTAAATACTGTATAATCTTCATCTTCATGACGCAGGGCATTCCAGTTTGTTAAGAATGTTACCAAATAAGACCATACAGCATTTCCCTTGACACAGATGATATTATCCATCCAATGACCATGGATCACTTTTTCATTGATGTACTCATCTGCAAGATTAGCACCGCCAGAAAATGCAACTTTTCCATCAATAACAAGAATTTTTCTATGATCTCTGTGGTTCATGATGGTATTAATCACAGGGGAAATGCGATTGAAAGATACAGCTTTGATTCCTTTTTTCTCTAATTGTCTTGTATAAGAAGCAGGAAGTGTATTTAAAGATCCCATATCATCATACATGACACGTACTTCAACACCTTGTTTGACTTTTTCTTCCAGGATGGAAAGAATGGAATTCCACATGATGCCTTCTTCAATAATGAAATATTCCATGAAGATATACTTTTCTGCTTTTTTTAATTCTTTTATCATACGTTCAAATCCTTCTTCACAAGGAGAATAGAACGAAAAGTCTGTATTTCGATAGAATGGAAATCCTTCCTGGTGAAGGAATGCTAATTGAGAAACATAGTCTGCATTTTCTTTTTGTATTTCCTGAATGACAGTTTCATCTTGTTTGTAATATGGTGCAGCCTTTTTTTGTTCGGTAATAATATTACGGAATGTTTTACCGAATATAAGCGTTATAAACATAATGATATAAACTAATGTACCAAATATAGGAAATAACATAATCATGATGATCCACATTAAATCAGATGATAAATGTCTGCTTGTACGAACAATATTTAAAATGATGAAAAACGCAGATAAATGTAATATAAATTCAATGTATACAAATGCTGATGTCAACCATTTGAAAAGCAGATAATATAATCCAATTTCACCAATAACAATGATTGCCATTGGAATAATTCTGCCAAACCATATTCTTAGTTTCATTATTCACCTCACTTATTTCTTTGTGAAAGCATCAATATCTTCTCTTGTGATTAAAATAGATCCATTTTTTTGTGTATGGTTTAATGAAAAACCACCAATCTGTTGATTTTTATTCATGAATTCCATTAATCCATGCATATGTGTCAGTAATGGATTTGTCGCAGTGGAAGCATCAAATGAAACTTTAGATGAGAAGATATGAATATAGAATCTGCCATCATTTGCATAGTATCCAGATGGGACAATCACATTTGGATTTACATCACTTGGAATGCCATCAACAAGGATAGAAGCGTTGTTTTCTATTAGATGTACAATTTCCGCAATGATTTTATCTCCATTTTCATCTGTAGGATTTTCTCTGAAATCCTTTGCTTTGATTTCTAATTCTAAATGTAAATCTGTAAATTTTGACATACTACCTCTTATTCGAAGATATCAAGATCTTCTCCATTGATAACTTTCCCATTGTATCCCGCATCTTTGATTTCTTCTAAAATGGCTTGCTTTCTAATTTCCATTTCTTGTTTTAAATCAAAAGAACGATCAAAAACATTCATATGATAGATGCGATGATATGTAACCAATAATTTAGGTTTTGCCACAATAGCAAGCTTTGCAAGATCTACACTTAATGTATGTACATTTCTATGATAGATCTGCCATTGTTCACTTCTTGTTTCTAATCCTTTTGTGTATTCACATTCATGCAGAAGGATATCTGCATCTCTTGCTTTTTCTTTCATGATTTCAACAGGACACGTATCACCGGATACAACAATTGTCTTATCTTCTGTGATGAATTTATATGCAAGAGACTGTAAGCGACCATGATTGACTGTAAATGCATTCACTTGAACATTGTTGTCTTTATAGATGATGCCATAATCTTTGATTCCTGCATCAAGTTCATGTACCTCTGTTTTGTAGCCGGTTGGATTTGCTGGCTCATCTCCACGTAAGCGCATATCTAGATCTCTCACATAGGCATGTGTTATATCTTCTGCCATATCTTTTAAGCCTTGCGGACCATATAGCTGCAGAGGTTTTTCACGTTCTAATACCCATGGTGTAAAAATAAGATCTGCCAGCCCAACGGTATGGTCAGTATGAAGATGTGTACAGAAAGCAATATTTAATCGATCTGGACGTAAAGCATCAATTCCTTTGAAGTATGCTTTCGATGCCTGACGTACAACGCCTGGTCCAAAATCAATCAGATATGCCTGATCATTTACAATAATGGCACTAGCAGGGCCACTGTTTTCAGGACACGCATTTGGTGTTCCTGTACCTAATAATACAAGTTTTGTTTTTGTCATACGGATATTATAGCGTAATGATTAGAAAAATTCTTCATAACGCAATGCATGTTAGTTGAAACTAACTTCAATTAGAATATAATATATTTAGTTAGTTACCACTAACTAAAGGAGATACTATGCCAGAAAATTTGATTGCGGAGTTATGCTCGCCAACATTAACTGCAGTAAAATGTGCAAGTTTGATCAATTGTGAATATGAGACAAAACAAAAACTGAATGATGATATTCTGCATATGAATAAAAGATTGTCAAAAAAAGGGATTCACATGATGGTTTTATCCTATCCAGGCAAGAATCATGCATTGATTTATATGTTTCGTCCAAAATTGTTACAAGAAGCATTAGATGTACCAGATACAAGAGAACTGATGAAAGAAATGGGATATAGTGATCATAGGATTGGATGTTGTTTGAATGTACTTAGAAACAAGTTTGTTTCTTCTCATCAGTTTCCACATGAAATTGGCTGTTTTTTAGGATATCCAAGTGAAGATGTGATTGGATTTATGAAAAATGAGAAATGTGTGTATCACGGCATGTGGAAGGTATATGGAAATGTAGAAGAAGCAAAAAAGAAATTTGCTTTATATGAGCATGCAGCACAAAGATGCATGAATTTATTTCAAGCTGGTATTCCTTTAGAAGAAATTGCGTTAGCTTAAAAGGAGATGAAAAAAATGAATAAAGTAGCAATCGTGTATTATTCTGCAACAGGAAATACAGAAATGATGGCAAATGCTGTTGCAGATGGGGTAAGAAATGCAGGAGGAAGTGCAGATGTAATTGACTGTACATCCTTTTCAGCAAGTGATATCAGTAACTATGATGCATTTGCATTTGGCTGTCCGGCAATGGGAGAAGAACAGTTAGAAGAAGGTAGTTTTGAACCAATGTTTTCCAGTGTAGAAACATTGTTGAATGGCAAGAAAGTTGGTCTATTCGGCAGTTATGGATGGGGTGTTGGTGAATGGATGGAACTATGGAGTGAAAGAGTTATAAATGATGGTGCAAACCTTATAAATCAGGGTGTTATTGCGAACTATGCACCTGATGCAGAAGCGAATGAAGCATGCAATAAACTAGGCGCAGAACTGGCATCTTAGCAAAAGATTGACAGCGTTTTCACAAAATTGATTCTATGCATTTATAAGTATAGAATGAATAAGCGAAACATATAAAAACGTTAGTTTATTGGAGGTATTATATATTATGTATGGTTTTGGTCAGATGATTGATGAGCTTAGAAAAGATCCTAAGAAAATCGTTTTCACAGAAGGTGAAGATCCTAGAATCTTGGAAGCTTCTTCAAGACTTCTTGCTAGTAACTTTTTGAGCCCAATTTTAGTTGGTAATGAAGAAAAGGTATTAGCAGCTGCAGAAAAAAGTGGATATAACATTCGTGGAGCTGAAATCATTGATCCTGAAAATTTTGATCGTATTGATGAAATGGTTGCTTTATTCTGTGAACTCAGAAAGAGCAAGGGTGTGAGTGAAGAACAGGCACGTAAAGTATTAAAGGGTGCAAACTACTTTGGTACAATGCTTGTTAAGATGGGTATTGCAGATGCATTGCTTGGCGGTGCAACGTATTCCACAGCAGATACAGTTCGTCCTGCTTTACAGCTCATTAAGACAAAGCCAGGAAATAAGATCGTATCTTCATGCTTTATCTTAGTTAGACCATCAGCAACAGGTGAAAATGAAGTATTAGCTATGGGTGACTGTGCAATCAACATTAAGCCAACAGAAGATGATCTTGTTGAAATCTGTGGTGAAACTGCTGAATGTGCTAAGATTTTCGGAATTGATCCAAAGGTAGCATTCCTTTCTTACTCAACATTAGGTTCTGGCAAGGGTGAAGATGTTGATAAGATGAGAAATGCAGCTACAAAGGCAAAGGCTGCTTATCCTGGACTTCCTATTGAAGGTGAACTTCAGTTTGACGCTGCAGTAGCACCAAGAGTTGCTAGAACAAAGTGTCCTAATTCTGAAGTTGCGGGTCACGCAAATACATTTATTTTCCCAGATATCAATGCTGGTAATATTGGTTATAAGATTGCTCAAAGACTTGGTAACTTTGAAGCTTATGGTCCAATCCTGTTAGGATTGAATGCGCCTATCAATGACTTGTCTCGTGGATGTAATGCAATTGAAGTTTATTCCATGGCAATCATTACAGCTTCTTTAGCAGTTCAAAAGTAAAACGAATCAGGAATAGATAGAAGTCTATTCCTTTTAATATGAACATAAGAAAAGTGATGTACTTTAACATACATCACTTTTTCCTTTAGTATTTCAACTATAAGCTTGCTTAGCATTTGTATCAATATTCATATAGATTTCTTGATACGATGAGAAATCATTTGTCTTAATGGAACGATACATATTTTTTAATGTATCGATTTCCAGGATCGTATTCCATGTTGGTGTTGCACAATACTTTTCACAGATCTGCGTAATTTGTGATTCCAATGTTGATAGAAGTACACCATCACGCTCGCGTGTATGAAACGCGTTAAGATACTCCGTAACAACATCGTACTGTTTAATCGTATTCCCTTTAATACGCAATACAATGGAATCATATAAACCATCTTCCTTCCATGCATCTTCATTAGAATAGGCAACAATCTGCCAGTCATAATCTAAATAATCCTGCGTGGAATGCTTTTGTATGTATTTTTGTGCATGCTCAAAAACAACATCAAAAGCTGTTTCGTCATAGAGACAAACATAATTGGATTCACCATGTTTTTCAAGCATTGCGTAACCAATAGGATTTGGTTTCTTTATGATCTTCTTTTTCATGTCTACAGTATAGGAAAAGAAAGTGATATTTTGGTTATATTTTAACAAATGTGATAAAATTCTGTTAAATAAAAAAGGAATATCTATGCCATATAAAATCATTCGAAATGATATTACGAAAATGCATGTTGAATGCATTGTAAATACCGCAAATCCATATCCTGCAATTGGAGATGGATGTGATAGTGCAATCTACCATGCAGCGGAATCTAGTGAACTGTTAGCGTATCGAAATGCGCTTGGTAAATTTGAAGAATGCGATGTATTTTTGACGCCAGGATTTGCATTAGACTGTCAATATATTCTACATGTTGTATCTCCTTATTATGAAGGAGAACAAACAAATGCTTTGATTCATCAATGTTATCAGAATGCATTTCAAGTCATTGAAGAAAACAATATCAAAAGTGTTGCTTTTCCTCTGATTTCAACCGGCAGCTATCGTTGTCCAAAAGAAATTGGATTTCGTATTGCATTAGAAGAAATACAAACGTTTACTTCTCAACATGATGTGATGGTATATCTAGTTGTATTTGATCAGGAATCCACAAACATCAGTAAGCAGATAGCTGCGCATCTAGAAGAATACATTACAGACTATTATGTTGAAGATGCATTATTAGAGGAATATTGTTATGCAATGCCTGCAAGTGTTAAAGGCAGTATTCCTGATTCTTTAGAAGAACGTTTAATGCATACATCTGATACATTCAGTGAATATTTATTATATTTGATTTCTCTAAAAGGATTGTCATATCCAGAAGTGTATAAAAATGCATTGGTGGATAAGAAATTGTTTTCTAAGATCAAGAATGGCTCTCATCCAGGCAAGATTGTTGCACAATGTTTATGTGTCGGTGCACATTTGAATCTGGATGAAGCGAAAGACCTTTTATCTAGAGCAGGCTATGCTTTTTCACCAAGTGATAAAACAGACATCATTTTTCAATATTTCATTGAAAATGAAATCTACGATATGATTGAAATAGACATTCAATTAGAGGAACATGGCTTGCCATATATCATCAAATAGTCGCTTTTGAAGCGACTGTTTTTTTAGATGTAGATGATAAAGTATGCATACATCAGGAGGTATTCATATGAAATATGAAACAAGTGAATTGGTATTTATTTTAGATCGCAGTGGCTCGATGAGTGGACTTGAAAAGGATACGATTGGAGGATTTAACTCATTGATTCAAAAGCAAAGCAAAGAAAAAGGGAAGTGTTATGTATCGTGTGTGCTGTTTGATGATGTACAGGAAGTAATCTATGATCGTGTGCCATTAAATGAAGTGAAAAAAATGACACAAAAGCAATATTATGCTCGAGGCTGTACTGCTTTGCTGGATGCCATGGGTGGTGCCATTCATCATATTGGTAATGTACATAAGTACAGTAAAGAAGAAATTGGAAAAACATTGTTTATAATCATTACTGATGGACTAGAAAACAGTTCAAAAAGATATACTTATGTAACCATTAAACAAATGGTTGAAAGGCAGAAAGAAAAGTATGGATGGGAGTTTATATTTATTGGTGCAAATATGGATGTCATTCAGGAAGCAAATAAGTTTGGGATTGATCAGGCAGTTCGCTATGCGTGTGATGAAGAGGGGACAGAACTGAATTATTCTGTTCTTTCAGAAAATATTATTAAAATGCGAACAACAGTTGGCAATGCAAAAGAATCACTGCCAAATGACTGGCCACATAAAATTAGAGAAGATTATCATAAAAGAAAATGAAAAAAAGGATCCATTGATCCTTTTTAGTTTGCAATACCGTGGTGAGCTGTAAAGCTGTATTCTGTTAATGGCTTGAAAGAGTATCCATTTTCTAGACCCCATTGAATGATTCTTTCTACCGCATTGACAGAGAAATCTTTGATGTCATGCTGCAGAACAACACTTGGTTTTCCATGTTGAGAATTTGCGGCAACTTGAGAAGTGACATTGTTAAATACAACATCTGAACTGCTTGTTTCACCAGCATCTCCACTGGATACATTCCAGTCAAAATATACATAGCCTTTTTCTCTAGACTGTTGTGCAATTTGAGAAACAACACCTCTGCAGTAGTTTCTGCTGACAGTATTACTGGATCCGCCAGGGAATCTGAATAGTTTGGATTTAGACCCAGTCTGTTGTTCAATGACTGCATTCTGCTGATCAAAGTCAGCCCAGTATGCATCTGTAGAAGCATACAGTTTAGAGTAGTTGTGTGTTGCGGTATGTACTGCTACTGTATGACCTCTTTGTGCTTCTTCTTTAATGCAGTAAGCATAGTCTGGATATGCACTTGTTGTGAAGAATGTTGCTTTGACATTGTACTTGTCTAAGATATCAAGTAATTGATCTGTATACTTGTATGGACCATCATCAAATGTTAAATAGATGACTTTTGGACCTTCCATTGATCCATCATTGTATGCAGGCTTGTCGATGACATGTACTTTTCTAACGGCAGTGGAAGTATTGCCATGTGCATCGGTAACGGTATATTTCAATTCATAGTCACCCTTTGTATTTGTATCTACACTTCCCTCTACCGTTACTTGAGAAGTAATATCTCCATCACAGTCATCAATTGCGGTATATTCATCTTTGTATTCTTCACCATAGAATGCATTGACTTCTTCACCACCACTTAATGAAAGCAGAGGACCTTTACGATCATCATAAGTAATCTTTCGCTTTGCTGTAGATGTATTTCCATTGGAATCTGTCACCGTATAATATACATATCCATTGGATTCTTTCGATTGTACTTTATCTGTCACATCTCCATCATAATTATCAATTGCCTGAAAGCCTTCTTCTTCATATGGATGATTGTATACAGTATAGGCGTCTGAAGTGCTGTTTAATTGAATGTCTGGGCCAATTGTATCTTCTACGATGACTTTTCTAGTTGCTTTTGCTGTTTTATCTTTGTATTTTGCGGTATAGGTAACGGTATATTCTCCCATTTTTTTAAGATCTACTTGAGAAGAGTCAATCGTTACATCTGCTTTCTTTTTATAGAATTTAAAAATGGAACCTGTGTATTTTGCTTCTACGCCAGGATCTTCATATGGCAAGCCATATTGTGCATGTACTTCATTAATTTCATGCAAGTCAATAACAACTTCCCATCTGTTAAATAAAAATAATCCGGCAAATACTACTAGGATAACTGCTAAAAAGCTAATCAGTACAATGGTCAATGTGTTTGTTTGTTTATGTTTATTCATGTCGAACCTCTATGGCCCTAGTATAGCATAAAGAATATGAAATACTTATTAAGAAAAATAAAGAAGCAACTGCATTTAACAATTGCTTCTAATCCATTAGTCTTCTCTTGGTTTCATTGTAGGATAGAGTAATACATCACGAATACTATCCATGCCAGTTAATAACATAACAAGACGGTCGATACCAATACCGATACCACCTGTTGGAGGTAGACCATATTCAAGTGCTTCAACATAGTCAATATCCATATCACTTGCTTCATCATCACCAAGTTCCTTGGCTTTTAACTGATCTTCAAATCTCTTTCTTTGATCGATTGGATCATTTAATTCACCGAATGCGTTATCCATTTCAATTCCCATGATTTCAAGTTCGAAACGTTCTGTGAATCTAGGATCCCTTGGATTTTTCTTTGCAAGAGGAGAGATTTCAATTGGATGACCCCATACGAATGTTGGCTGTTCAATCTTATCTTCACAGAATTCATCGAAGAACAGGGAGATGATATTACCAACAGTTCTCTGGTGAGGTAATACTTCTACATGGTGTTCTTCAGCAATCTTCAATGCTTCTTCAACACTCATTTCCTTCCAGAAGTCTACGCCTGTAACTTCCTTGACAGCGTCTACCATATTCCATCTCTTGAATGGTCCCTTCAATGAGATAGTTTTCCCCATGAATTCAAAGTCTGTCTTGTGGAATACTTCTTCAGCAACAGATTCAAACAATTCTTCATTGAATTTCATCATGCCTTCAAGATCAGAATATGCACAATATGCTTCCATTGTTGTGAATTCAGGATTGTGCTTTAGATCCATACCTTCATTTCTGAAGATTCTGCCAATTTCATATACTCTTTCCATATCACCAACAAGTAATCTCTTCAAAGATAATTCAGTCGCAATACGTAAGTAGAAATCCTTATTCAATGCATTGTGATGTGTGATAAATGGTCTTGCACTTGCACCACCTAGAATAGGGGAAAGGATTGGTGTTTCAACTTCTACATAGCCATGAGAATCCATGTAATGACGGATTGCGGAAACAATTCTTGGTCTTAGTAAAGCAACTTCTCTACTGGAGTCATTCATGATAAGGTCAAGATATCTTCTTCTATATCTTTCTTCCTTATCTGTCAAACCGTGATACTTTTCAGGGAGTGGTCGTAATGCTTTGCATAAATGTGTATATTCATGTACTTCTACAGAAAGTTCGCCAGCCATTGTCTTAATGACTCTTCCCTTAACACCAATGATGTCACCTAAGTCACTCATCTTGAACAGGTTATAGATATCATCACCAACAACTCTCTGGTTGATAACGACCTGAATTCTACCAGATCTATCTAGTAAATGGATGAAACCAAGTTTACCCATTCTTCTTTTAGACATGATTCTACCAGCGATAGAAACTGTGTGATTTGCACCATCTAAGTCTTCAATTGTCTTATCACCAAACTGTTCAAAGATTTCAGATGCATGGTGTGTCTGATCATAGCCTTGTCCAAATGGATCAATGCCCATTTCTTTGAGTGTATTCATCTTATCAATACGCGCCTGCTGCTGATCATTCATCGCAATTGATTCAACTGTTTCTTTGATATCTTCAACTTTTTTCTTTGCATCTTTTTTCTTTGCTTCTGCTTCCATCTGTTTAGCAGCGAGTTCTGGATGTGCAGCTAAAAATGCTTTTCTTCTCTCTTCTTTAATTCTTGCTTTTTCTTCTTTTGTTAATTCTTCTGCCATAGTTGCCTCCTTGCATATAAAAAGCTCTCATCTCCATAGGGACGAGAGCTACTTCGTGGTACCACCCTAATTCACAACAAATACTTGTTGCCTTCATTGATCTTTAACGCGATTAACGGTCAATTGCTAAAGAGCCTTACAAATATAGTATTTCTGACTTTGCTTCCACCATCCAAAGTTCGCTGACAGCTTTCCTGTATTCTTTCTCTTATCATCGCTGACAACCGTATTTTATCAGTTTTTTTCGCATTTTCAATCTTGAATTTTAGAATCTTCAATCATTTCTGTAACTTCAGGTGTTGGATTTGGATCTTTCTTGAGTAATGTATTTACAAGAATACCTAAAATCAAGGAACAAGCTACAGAAGTAATAGTAATATTTCCAAATGTCAGGCTTAATCCACCGATACCTGAAATTAAGATTGTGGATACAACATAGAGGTTTTTATTTACATCTAGATCTAATCTTTGTACCATCTTTAATCCAGATACAGCGATAAATCCATACAATGCCATACAGACACCACCCATAACACATGCAGGAATTGTTGAAATAAATGCAATGAATGGTGCGATAAATGAAATCAAGATACATTCAACTGCTGCAGCAATGATTGTCGCAACAGAAGCATTTCTTGTGATTGCTACACATGCAACAGATTCACCATATGTCGTATTTGGACATCCACCGAAGAATGCACCAGCGAAAGAACCAACACCATCACCAAGAAGGGTATTGCTTAATCCTGGATCTTCTAACAGATCTTTTTCAATAATAGATGAAATATTTTTATGGTCAGCAATATGCTCAGCAAATACAACGAATGCTACTGGAGTATAGGCAACAAGTACACTTGAGATATATCCAGCATCAACATCTTTGAGACCTTCTAATGCATGTACAAATGTAAAGTCAGGAATGGAAAAGAATGTTGAAAATGTAATGCCATTTTTGAATAATTCTTCAAATGGTGCAAAGTTAATGATCTGCATAGATACTGTGCCTGTTGCATTACCAATAAACGTTAATACTGCAGCACATACATACCCTGCTAAGATACCAACGATAAATGGAATGAGCTTGAAGTTTTTAGAGCCATATGTAGATACAAGCATTGTTGTGATAAGGGCAACAAGACCGCATAGAACTGCCCATTGTGTCATTTCACCTGTTAAGCTTGACTTTTGAAGATCACCAACAGCATTTGTAGCTAAAGATAATCCAATAATAGCGACTGTAGGTCCAATAACAACAGGTGGCATCAACTGATTGATCCAATGAACACCGACCTTACGAATAATCAATGAAATTACTACATAGACTAGACCAGCACAAAGTGCACCAATCAATAATCCAGCGTATCCTACCTGTACAGATACGGCAGAAGCAAATGCAGCACACATACTGCCAATAAATGCAAAGGAAGAACCTAAGAAAACAGGGGACTTCTTCTTTGTAAAAGCTACATAGACGAGTGTTCCAACGCCTGCACCAAATAGTGCTGCAGCTGTAGACATGCCATTGCCAACGATCATAGGTACCGCAATTGTAGCTGCCATGATTGCTAATACCTGCTGGAATGCATATAGGATAAGCTTAGAAAAAGCAGGCTTATCTTGAATGTTATAAATCAGTTTCATGATTCATTTCTCCTTTTCCTAACGAAAAATGATAATAGAATTTACAAACATTGTAAAGAATATAAGTGTATTTCAAGGAGGCAGGAATGAATTTGATATTATTACATTGTTTTTTTCGCATGGCTATGTGCACAAGGAGTGAAAGTATTGCTTTGCTATTGGAATCATTCTTTTAAACTGGAAAGGTATGTTGGAACAGGTGGAATGCTATCTTCACACTCTAGTACAGTTGCTTGTCTAGCTGCATCAGTTGCAATGCAGGATGGGCTTTCTTCATCCACATTTGCAATTGCTTTTATCTTTGCATTTATTGTTGTGTATGATGCTTTGAATTTGCGTTATCAATGTGGTTTGCATGCAAAACAGATCAATGAAATCAATGCAGAATTACATCGGTCTGTGCAATTAAATGAATCCTTAGGACATCGTATGTGTGAAGTGATTGCGGGATGTATGATTGAAATCATCATTGCCTGGATATAAAAAATGCTCCATTTTAGAGCATTTTTTTGAGCTTTTCTAGATTTTCTTCATCTGGATGTGTCAAAGCAGCATCAAAGTTAGCAATCATTTGATCAACATTTGGAATTGGCACAGGACTCTTTTTCATTTTCAGATAGCGATCTTTAACAGATTGTGGCATTTTTCCCTGGCACATGTATGTCCCAACGATTGTATTACTGGCATCAATATTCTTTTTGACTGCAGTTAATACTTTCTGAAAATATGCTTCACTTCCACCAAACCCACAAGTTCCAAACAAGAAGATTTCTTTGTCTTTTGCGAGTTTTAGAAAGTCTTTGATTTCTGTACAACATGTTCCTTTATCTGTCCAGAATCCCACATAGATACGATCAGCCTGTAAAGCTTCCGCTTGAGGAATTCCCGCATAGATGACTTTTTCTTCTGGAAGAGAAGATTGAATGGCATCTGCCAATTGTTTTGTGTTGCCTGTTTTACTTGTACATACGATTGCGTAGTTCATTTTTATTTCTCCTTAGTTATTTCTTTGGCTGCTTTTTCTAACAATAAAAATAATTGATTTTTTTCTTCTTCTGTAAATGTCTGTAATACACTTTCATCCCAGTCAAAGAATACCTGGTATGCGATAGAAAAAGCGTTCTTTCCTCGTTCTGTTAAATTCAATACGTAATGTCTTCCTTCTTTTTCCTTTGTGATAAATCCTTTATCAGCCAGTTGACTGATACTTCTTTGACTATGTCCCCAATCTAGAGAAAGTGATTCTCTTAATTGAGAAGGAGAGCAGCCAGGATGTTTTCCAATATAGATTATGAAAAATAACAGTCCGAAATTCAACCCGGCTTCTTGCAGCTTTTTTGATGTGAAGAATGAAAAGTTTCGATACATCATTACGATATAGAAAGATAATGTTTTTTGGTACATGACTTCCTCCTTCAAAAAAATATATTCTCACTACTTGACTATGTCAAGTATAAAGTTCACATATCATTCATCTATGATTCACATTAACAAAACGAAAAATTGCTAAGATATTAATAAGAGGAAAAAAGATGAATAGAAAAACAGCTTTTCTGATATGTTCAACAGTTTTGTTATCAACAAATATTTCAATATTGACAAGAATCTATGCAGACGATAAACAAATAACACATACAAATAAAATCATTGATGGAAGTGAAGAGTCATTGATGAATGAAACGATAGAATCTACGCAACCCAATCATTCTGTCATTTGTAATCAGAATGGCGGAACAGTTACACTAGATCAAAATACACTTGTAAAAAGTGGAGATTCTATCAATACAGATGGTACTAATTCAATTGTATATACAACAGGTTCTTCCTTTACGAAGATTGATCAATCAGATCTACAGAGTACATCAAAAGGAAGCAGTGGTATTGTTGCAAATGAGAAAGCAATGGTATATGCAAATGACAGTACCATTATGACAAGTAATGATTCCTCAAATGGTTTAGAAGCAGTTTCTAGTGGACAAATCATTGCAAACCAGATGGATATTACAACACAAGGGAATCAAAGTGCTGCAGTCAATGTAAAGCAAAATGATGGAAGTATTTCTTTAACAAATTCTATACTTTCAACAGATGGAAATGATGCACCATTATTACATGCAAATGGAACGATAGAAGCAGATAATGTCAGTGGTAACGCAAGTCATTCTAAAATTGCAGAAGTAGAAGGTGGACAGCATCTATCCATCTACAATTCTCAACTCTCTTCTACAAATAATCATCTTTTACAGAATGAATTGATCAAAAATGGCATCAGAATCCAATGTGTGCAGGATTCTTCCACAAAGGAAAAAGCAAGAATTGATGTTTGTAACTCCATTCTATCTACAATGATTGATGAAGGAAGCATGTTTTATATGGATGGACAGGATACAAATATTGTTTTAAATAAATCATTACTTTCTTTTGACTGTGACCATGTAGATCTTTTACATGTTTCAAATGGGAATGTAAAGCTGACAGGCAGTGAAGAAACAATGGTAGGAAATATTACGGTTGAAAGTCATGCAAAAGTAGATATGTATCTGTTAGATGGCAGCAGTTATACAGGAAGTACATCCTGTGAAGAACAAGGTACATTGAATATGAATATTTCTTCCGACTCTTCCTGGATCGTTTCTTCTGACTGTAAAGTCAATTGCCTCAATATTGAAAGTGGTGGAGAAATTATCGATGCAGATGGAAATCTAGTCACAATCACACAACAAGGAAAACCAATCATTTCTGGTACCTCTCCATATACTGTTACGGTAGAAGGAAAGGTTGGATCCAGCTTTGATACAGACAGTGATAATGCATTATGTACAGACTATATGGATCGTACAAATTTTGATCATACATATCATGTATCTACAGCCTTTTCAACAAATACAGCTTCACTTCAAATCGAAGAAGATACAAATGATGAAGCTATACAGGATAACAGTATGAAATATGTAGTTGTAACGATTGCTACGGTTGGTGTGATTTCTTTCGTATCCTATATCATATGTAAGAGAAATAAGCATGCAGATATGTAATAACATTTTACATATCTTTTCTTTTTGCTTAATTGACTTTTAGTATCTAAATGATATCATTTTGATATCAAAGGAGAATTCTTTATGAAAGAAATTGTATTAAACAAAAGAAAGAATGGGATGGCTGCTTTAATTGGCATCATCGTTTTACTCACAATCAGTATCGTTGGATTTATTTTCGGATGTGATCAGGAGAATATTCTATTGATTACTGTTACTGTAGCATTATTTATCATTGCGTCTTTCTTGTTTGCGGGATTGAAAGTATTAAAGCCACAGGAGGCTTTGGTATTGACTTTATTTGGTAAATACGTAGGTACATTGAAAGAAGATGGTTTCTACTTTGTCAATCCATTCTGTACTGCAATCAATCCTGCTGCAAAAACAAAACTTTCGCAGTCTGGAGATGTTGGAAATACATCACATGCACCATTTCTTTTACAGACTTCTAATACAAAAGAAACAGAATATGCAAGCAATAAGATTTCATTGAAAATGATGACTTTAAATAATGCTGTACAGAAGATCAATGACTGTTTAGGAAATCCAGTGGAAATTGGTATTGCCGTTATCTGGAAAGTCAACGATACATATAAAGCTGTATTCAATGTAGATAACTATAAAGAATATCTTTCTTTACAGTGTGATTCGGCACTTAGAAATGTTGTTAGAGTCTACCCATATGATGTTGCACAGAATGTTGATACAACAGGGGATGGACAGGCAGATGATGGTTCTTTAAGAGGAAGCAGTGAAATTGTTGCCAATCGTATTAAAGAAGAAATCCAGAAGAAAGTTGATATCGCAGGGATTGAAATCATGGAAGCACGTATTACATATCTTGCATATGCACCAGAAATTGCTTCTGTTATGCTGCAAAGACAACAGGCAAGTGCAATCATTGATGCTAGAAAGATGATTGTAGATGGTGCTGTCGGTATGGTTGAAATGGCTCTTGAAAGATTACAGGAAAATGGCGTAGTGGAATTAGATGAGGAAAGAAAAGCACAGATGGTCAGCAATCTGTTAGTTGTCTTATGTGGCAATAAGGATGCACAGCCAGTTGTGAATTCTGGAAGTCTATATTAATGGTGGATAAGAAAAAACAGGTACCATTACGCATTTCCTCCAAACTGTATCATGATCTTGCTCGCTGGGCAGAAGATGATTTTAGAAGTATCAATGGTCAGATTGAATATATTCTTACAGAATGTGTGAAACAGAGAAAAAAGAATGGAAAATATGTTTCTGAAGAATTAGATGAACCATTGGATGTTGATATTGAAGAATTTGAATAATCGAGGTTTGTATGTTGAAAATTGAACACTTAACGAAGAATTATGGATTGAAAAAGGCGGTAGATGATCTTTCTCTAGAAATTAAAGATGGAGAAATCTATGGTTTTATCGGACATAATGGTGCAGGGAAAACAACGACATTGAAATCTGTTGCTGGAATTCAGGCATTTGATTATGGAGAAATCTATATTGATGGCATTTCTATCAAAGATGATCCAATAGCATGTAAAAAGAAAATTGCCTATATTCCTGATAACCCTGATCTATATGAATATATGACAGCTAGACAATACATCAATTTTATTCAGGATGTATTTGAAGTTGGAAATGAGAGATTTGAAAGAATTGAAAAGTATGCAAAGATCTTTTCCATTGAAAAAGATCTGGATCAGCCAATTGCTTCCTTTTCCCATGGCATGAAACAAAAGGTTGCATTGATTGCCGCATGGGTACATCAGCCAAAACTGGTGATCATGGATGAACCATTTGTTGGACTGGATCCGACAGCGTCTCACCTATTGAAACAAATGATGCGTGAGTTATGTGAAGAAGGTGGTGCTATTTTCTTTTCCACACATGTACTGGAAGTTGCGGAAAAGCTTTGTGATCATATTGCCATCATCAAAGAAGGAAAACTGTTAAAAACAGGAACGATGGAAGAAGTAAAGGGAGATGCATCTTTAGAAACTGTATTTCTTGAAATGGAGAATGAATCTGTATGACCTGGCTTTTGATCAAAAAGCAGCTCATGGAGATCTTCCGTGCATATTTCTACAATGAAAAGAAGCAGGAAAAACGTTCTATGGGTGCTACGATTGGAATGTTTGTATTGTTCTTTGTGCTGATGTTTTTATTTCTTGGAGGCATGTTCTATGCATTGAGTTCACTCATTCTTCCATCTATTGTACAGTTGCATATTGAATGGATGTTCTTTGCGTTGATGGGATTATTGTCAATCTTTATGGGTGTATTTGGAAGTGTATTTTCTACATATTCCATCCTGTATTTAGCGAAAGATAATGATTTGTTGTTTTCATTGCCTGTTGATGCATCTACAATCATTATTTCTAGAATCTTCAGTGTATATCTGATGAGTTGTCTCTATGCACTTGTTGTATGGATTCCTTCTCAACTATCATATCTATTCAATGTATCATTTCAAGCAGGGGTATTTCTTGCTTCTACATTGATGGGATTGGCGATTACGCTGTTAGTACTATGTCTTTCATGTCTATTAGGTCTTGTTGTGGCAAAGATATCCGTAAAGCTGAAGAATCGCAGTATTATCACAACGATTCTTTCACTCATATTTCTAGCGCTGTACTATTTGGTTTATTTCAATGCCAATACGATCTTTTCTGAACTGCTTCAAAATGTATTGCTGTATCAAAAGAAAATACAAATCTATGCATATCCAATTTATGCATTTGGCAATGGTGCATGTGGAAATGTCATTCATCTATGTCTGACACTCATGATTACAGTTATTTTCACATATGCTGTATGGTGTTTTTTAAAGAAGAGTTTTTTTGAAATTTCTTCACAGACGATGAGTTTCGAAAGAATCAAGACAAAAAAGCAGAAAAATCATACAAGATCTGTTTCTTCTTCTCTTCTATATAGAGAATTCCTGCATTTCAAGAGTAGTTCTTCGTATATGCTGAATTGTTCTCTTGGTTCTGTATTTATGATTGGTATCGCAATTTATATGTTGCTGAAGTTCCCATCTGTTATTGTTTTATTACAACAGGAAGGCATTGATACAGCATTGCTTGCACCACTTATGGTACTTGCTATATGTACATTAGCTTCCTTTAATGACATCACAGCACCTTCTATTTCTCTAGAAGGGAAAACAATATGGTTGGCAAAATCTCTTCCTGTAAAGATAGAAGATATATTGAATGCAAAAGTAAAGATGCATCTGATATTGACAGGCATTCCTTCTTTGTTTGTATCACTTGTATGCATCTATTTATCTAAAAGTGATGTCGTAATGTCTTTGTTTATGATCATTACACCAGTCTTATCTATTACATTTTCAGCTTTGTTTGGTCTTATTGTGAACCTGAATATGCCAAACTTAAAGTGGACAAATGAAATGGTTCCAATCAAGCAAAGTTTATCTGTATTTATTTCGATGATGGTTCCAATGATTGTTAATGGAATTGCATTCCTTCTTTATCTGAATGTCATCATGAATGAATATGTGTATATCATCATTTATTCCATTCTGTTGTTCGTGGCATGTATATACATGTATCAATGGATTAGATCAAATGGAACACAAATCTTTATGAATCTTTAAAAAATAACTAGAGGAAATAAACCTCTAGTTATTGTTATAGACAGCATTGATTGTAGAAACAAGACGCTGTGCAATCGGGTATAGGTTATAGCTGTGATCGGAATTGTTCAAAGAAATGCAGAAAGAAGCATTCTCTGTGAATCCAACCATATATGTATGAATACGATCATTTGCACATTCTGCAGTACCTGTTTTTGCATAGACCATACCATAGTTATATTCATCGAGCCCATATCCTTCAGCAGTTGTGTGAAGGATATTTTTTAGTTTGTCACAAATATCAGCGTCTGTTGTTTTTGTGAGCTTTCCATTCAGATGCTTGTATAAAGGTGTAGAACCACTGTAGATAGAGGAAACAACATATGGTTTCATCATAATGCCGTCATTTGCAATGGCTTGTGCAATCATTGCCAGATGTACAGGTGTAATTTGTGTATTTCCTTGTCCAAAGGAAGTCTGTGCGAGTTCATCATTTGCATTTTCACTGATTTGATAGGAAGAATGCAATGTTGTTAAAAATGGAATTTCAATATCTTTTCCAATAAGAAATTCCTGCATTGTACTAGTTAGCTGTTCACTGCCAATACGAATACCAAGATCTGCAAAATAACAGTTGATGGATTTATTCATTGCCGTTTCAAGATCAACATCACCATATGCAGTACTTTGATAGTTTGTAATCGTCCAGTCAGATCCTTCAGGAAGATATGTTCCCGTATCATAGTAATTGAAGAAGGAATCATCAAATCCATCCTGTTTTTGTTTTTCGAGTGCACTGGCTGCAGTGATAATCTTGAATGTTGATCCTGGAGGATCGTTTTCAAATGTACCTCTACGATATTGTGAACCTTCTACATCACTTAATAACAGAGAATTGATATCATTTACATCATATGTAATCGTTGAATGAGAAGCTAATGCAAGCATTGCTCCTGTTTGATTATCAATGACAGTAATGGAACCTTCCTGTCCATTTAATAAATCATATGCTGTATCTTGTAATGTATTGTCTGTTGTCAATTGCACCGTTGCACCTTTATTGCTGGAGTCTAAATGAAATAAAGAATAATTTTTTAAATTGCCACGTAATCCATACGTATTTTCTTTTCCTGAATTTACAGAATAATAGCCTAATAAATATGCATATGATTCATTTTCAGGATAGTTTGCATAGGCACTGCTTCCTTCTGATGCATTTGCCATGATCGCACTGCCATTGCGGTCTAATATGTCACCTTCAACCACATAATTTTGAATGGCATTATAGGTGATTGTATTTTTTGTGCCTTGTTTTTGTGATGAAAAGACAGGGGAGATTAAATATTTTCCTGAAAAGAATCCAACGAACAGCAGGCAGCAGACAATACTGCATACTTCAACAATACGGATACGCTGTCTAGATAGTTTATTCATCTGATGATGTTCATCGTTATTCATCCACATATTCATCTTCCTCCTCTTCTTCATATTCTTCAGACATATGAAGAAGTAAACCAGTCAAACAGAATGTGAGTGTTAAATATGTACCGCCGCGAGATAAGAATGGAATTGGCAGACCAGTAAATGGAATGATATTACAAGAACCTAAAATAACAATCATTGCCTGCATGACAATGAGTATTGTGCTGGCATACGCAACTACCGCATCCTGTTTTTCTTCTTTCATCTTCTTTCTTGATAATTCAGATCCACTCAGCATGATTCTTAAAAACAGGAAAATGACGAAGAAGCCAAAGATATGTCCAAATGCATTCACAAGTGCAATATATGCCATGTCACTTTCCGCAACAGGGATTGCATGGAAATTGACTGTATTGCCAAACCATCCAGCCATCCATAATGCTTTCTTTCCTTGCAGCAATTGATAGCCGGCACCATATGGATCAGCGTTGATATTGGCAGTCACAGAGAATCTTTGATGAATCTTATTGAGAAATGGCCATAGTGCTTTTGTCACTGCGTTCATTGTACCTGCATCGTGAGAAGGAAGAATAAGTTTATACAGCATGAATGCTAAAAAAAGTGCACCAACTGTAATAAAGAATATGAAAAGTAAATATAGTTTTTTCTTCTTTCCTTTATTCATGAAGATATACAGAATGGATAAATGCAGAAAGTACAGAATGAAGAAAGAACCTAATTCTTTAATCAACAGGGAACCAATGAAATTAATGACAAAAAAGATCGAAGATAATACAAGAATCTGATTGTCATCATGACTTGTCTTAGAAGAAAACAGTGCACTGTAAAACATAATTGATGCAACTTTGGTAAAGTCAGTCAGCTGTACCGTAATTCCACCAATACGTATCCATGCACTTGTTCCATATCCATTTGGATCACTTCCAGATATAAGCAGGATAGTATAAATTGCAGCAGTAATGACCATCATGACATATACCATCCATGATTTGTTCAGCAGTTTTCGAAACAAGGTATAGAACATGACAAATACGATTGCCACAACAAAAGAAACAATCAATTTGATCGTACTAAACGATGTAATAGGATCGTAGATCTGATCAATCAATAGCTGCAGTGCAGTTCCAACCGTTGTTAGAATGGCGGCACTGGAAAACAGCTTCATATCTCCATTTCTGTTATAGACATAGGATCCAATAAAACTTGTTGCGAATAGAAGCGGAATCAAAGCATATAAATAATTTAAAGCTGCAGTACGACTTCTAAGAAATAGCAGAAGTGTCATCAGCAGTTGTATCAAGATAGGAATAATAATGTAGCGTGTGCCACTTGTTTCTTCTTCTGAGTCTTGTTCTCTATCGTCTTTTACAAATATTTTCATCGATAATAGGTTATCATTTCTTCCTGAATGTTCAAGTATGATAGCCCTTTCCATTCACAAATTTAAGAATTTGTCAGATAATAGTAGTAATAGAAATGATGTAGTAAAAGAGGAAATCATATGCAGACAACATTTGGAAAATTAAATGATGGTAGAGAAGTAACACTCTACACAATTGAAAATGATCATATCGTGATGAAAGTTATGAATTATGGTGCAACACTTGTATCCTTTATCAATAAAGATACAGGTATTGATGTTGTGGAAGGGTTTGAAAGTGTTACAGGATATTTAAATCAGACAAGTTATATTGGTGCATCGATTGGTAGAACTGCCAACCGTATTGAAAAGGGCAAGTTTACACTCAATGGAAAAGAATACACGCTTCCGCTCAACAATAATGGAAATTGTAACCATGGCGGCTTAGAAGGGTTTGATAAGAAGATCTGGAATGGTATTGAAGAAGAGGATCGTGTTACTTTCCGTTATACAAGTGCAGATGGAGAAGAAGGGTATCCAGGAAATCTATTTGTGAAAGTGACATATGCATTACTGGAAGATGGTATTTCTATAAAGACGGAAGCGAGAAGTGATGCAGATACTTTATTTGCATATACAAATCATTCTTATTTCAACCTGGATGAAAGTGAAGATGCGATGAATCATGAAGTGAAGATTCATGCAGATCAATATGGATTATCTGATGCAAATGGATTAACACTGAACAAACTTGTACCAGTTGAAAATACGCCATTTGATTTTAGGGATTTCAAGAAACTATCTAAAGATATCAATGATGAAAATGAACAGTTAAAGTTTGGAAAAGGATATGATCATCACTATGCAATTCTTGGAGAAGGTCTTAGAGAAATGGCCATTGCGAGAAGTGAAAAGCTAGAGTTACATGCGTATAGTGATTATCCAGGAATGCATTTATATTCCGCAAACTGGCTGGAAAATAAAACGGGTAAAAAAGGACATTTGTATCCTGAAAGAAGTGCAGTCTGCTTTGAAGCAGAATATATGCCAAATGCGATCAATTATCCTGATGTAGAAGAAAAACCTGTTTTACGTGCTGGTGATATACAGAAACATGAGATTCAATATAGATTGAAGGTGAAATGATGCAATATACAGAACAAGAATTAGCTAGAATCGTAAATGAAAGAGATGAAGAAGAATTGTATGAACTTCATGAAAAGATCAAAGAAAGCAAGTATCGTTGTGAATATCATATTCAGACAGTTACTGGCCTGATGAATGATCCAAATGGATTTTCGTACTTTAATGGAAAATGGCATTTGTTTTATCAATGGTATCCATTTGCGGGATACCATGGAATGAAGCATTGGTATCATGTTGTGAGTGATGATCTGGTACACTGGAAAAACATTGGTCTTGGAATGAAACCGACATTGAATTATGACAATTACGGCTGTTTTTCTGGCAGTGGATTTGTAAAGAATGAATTTTTATATCTAGTCTATACAGGAAATCATAAAGAAGAGGATGGTTCTATCATCCAATATCAGATGATTGCGGCAATTGATGAAGAAAATCATCTGACAAAATTAAAACGCCCAATTATTCAGCCTCAGCAGGGATATATCGACGAACATCAAAGAGATCCAAAGATTTTCTTTGAAAATGGTACATATTACATTCTGATGGGCGCACAGAATGAAGAAAAGCAAGGTAAGATGCTGATTTATAAATCTTCACAGATTGCAACGGGATGGACTTTTGTATCTGAATTGAAGGTCAAAGGATATGATTCTTTTGGCTTTATGGTGGAATGTCCATGTATTCAAAAGATTGGTGATAAATGGCTGCTTTTATTCTCACCACAGGGTCTTGAAAAAGAAGAAGAGGCATTTTTGAATGCGTATTCGAATGTTTATTTTGTCGGAGATCTGGATTTAGAGACAATGACATTTACACCAGATGGACCAATGAAAGAATTAGACAAAGGATTTGATTTCTATGCATCACAGACAGCATTTCAAGCAGAGCAGAATGATAAGGCAATCCTGGAAGGATGGTTTGGATGTTCTGACTATTCCTACCCTGTAACGGAAAGTGAAGGATGGGCTGGCTTGCAGACACTTGCACGTGAATTAACAATTGAAGATGGAAAACTCATCCAACGACCAGTTAAAGCATTAGAAACAATCAAAGATGAACTTGTATTTGATGCAGAAAATGGTGTTGTAACAAAGGATGACATGCGTCGTAGAATGCTTGATGCATGTGTGATTCATTTAGAAAATCCTGGCAATAACAATGTTGGCTTGAATTTATTCGCAACAGATTTGAAAAAGGGATTTGAGATTTCTTATGATGCACGGAAAAAAACATTCCTGATTTCTAGAGAAGCACTTGTGAATCAGATGAACACAGATTTTGGTACAGAAAGAAAGATTACATTAGATGCATTGAAAACATTAGATATCTTTGTAGATCACAGTGCAGTCGAAATCTTCATCAATGATGGTGAAACAGTTATGTCCAGCAGAATCTTCCCGACAAAGGAAGAGCATAAGATTCGTATGTCTGGAAAAGATATCAATCTTAAGATCTGGACTATCAAGCCAGCAGTAGAAGATGATTTTGTAATATTTGAAAAAGGAGATGACGATGGAGAATAGAATTAATCATTGCGTTGAATGCATTCGAAATTTAACTGACCGTAAACCTGAAATTGGAATTACTTTAGGATCTGGTCTGGGAGATTTTGTGGAGCAGTTAACAGACAAAGAAGAAATTCCTTTTTCCAGTATTGAAGGTTTTCCAACACCGACAGTAAAAGGACATGAAGGAAAACTGATCTTTGGTACATACAATGGTGTAGAAGTTGTTGTACTGGATGGCAGAGTTCATTACTATGAAGGATATTCTCAGCAGGAAACAGTGATTCCGGTACGTGTATTAAAGAGAATTGGTGTACATACATTAATTCTTTCCAATGCATGTGGTGGAGTAAACTATGACTTTAAGCCAGGAGATTTCATGTTGATTGATGACCATATCAACATGTCTGGATCCAATCCACTCATTGGTAAAAACCTGGATTCCTTTGGGGAAAGATTCCCAGATATGTCAGAAGTGTATTCTAAAAAACTATGGCAGACACTGCAGGAAAAGGCACATAACGAAGGAATTGAAACGAAGCATGGCGTATATATGATGTATTCTGGTCCTTCTTTTGAAACACCTGCAGAAATTCGTGCATTCCGTATCTTAGGTGCGGATGCGGTTGGAATGTCTACTGTACCAGAAGCCATAGCAGCTCGACACGCAGGAATGAATGTCATGGGTATTTCTGTTATTACAAATATGGCTGCAGGAATGCTGGATCAGAAACTGACACATGAAGAAGTATTAGAAACTGCAGAAATCGTTAGAAAACCATTCGCTAGATTAATTGCGCTGGCAATTGAATCCATTCAAGAGAATCAATAAGAAAAAAGTAGGGTTGTTATGCAACTCTACTTTCTTTATCTGATAAGTATACAAATGCCAGGAAGCCTGGACCAACATGGCATCCAATCACAGGACCTAATTCCTGAATGGAAATGGAAGCATCTGGGTATCTTTCTTTGAGTAAGCCAGCGAGCTTTTCAGCTTCTTCTAAATCATCTGAATGACCAACAATGAACTCTTTTGCATTGGCTGGATCTAAATCATGATCGATTTCGGCAATCATTTCTTTGATTGCTTTTTTCTTTCCACGAATTTTAGCGTGTGCAACAAGTTTTCCTTCATCATCAATATGGATGAGCGGCTTGATCGATAGAAGGGAGCCAATCATTGCGGAAGCATTGGAAAGTCTTCCACCACGTCTCAACCATTCTAGATCATCGACTAAGAAACGATGAGAAATTCTAAACTTGTTATTTTCAATCCAGGTATAAACTTCATCCATGGATTTTCCTTCATTTTTTAATGCAACTGCTTTTTTTAGAAGAAATGTCAGTCCCATCGTAACACATCTAGTATCAACAATGACTAAATTGTTATCTGGGAATTCTTCCTGGATATCTTCATATGCACGCTGTGAATTGAAGTAAGAAGAGGATAATGCCTTATCCATATCTAAGAATAGAATATTCTTATTCTTTTCTAATAGTTCTTTAAAGAATTCATAATAAGCATACGCAGTAATTTGAGATGTTTTTGGCTGATGACCTTCACGCATTTCATGGAAGAGTGCATGTTTTGTTTCAGCTCTGCAATCATCAATATATACTTTTTCATTGACTTCAAATGTGTATGAAATCATAGGAATGTTGTTTTCTTCAAGCCATTCTCTATCTGCATCACATGTAGAAGCTGTAGCAATAATAAAATCTTCCATGGTACCCTCCTGAATCATATTTTATATTTTAACTGTAATGTATGATTAAACACAAGCAGTTTGTAGTTTTTCTCTAGCAACGGCAAGCATCAGCTTGATTCGATTTTCCTGGTTGACCTTTGTTGAGGAAGGATCGTAATCGACTGCAGTGATATTTGCTTCTGGATATTTTTCACGAATCTTATTTGTTACGCCTTTACCGGCAATATGGTTTGGCAGACATCCAAATGGCTGCGCACAGATAATATTAGAATATCCATCTTCAATGAGTTCCACCATTTCCGCACATAGCAGCCATCCTTCACCCATTTTTACGCCAAGAGATAAAATGCCTTCTGGTTTTTTCATGAGCTGTTTAAACGGACCAGCACCATAGAAGCCAGCATCTTTCATTGCTTTTGCACATGCCTGTCCAACAGAATCTAATACATTTAACAGCTTTTCTGCCATAAATCCAAATGTCTGATTCATATTATATAGTTTGGCATCTAATGCAAAGTTTGCACAACAATAATTAACATATCCCATGATACCAGGCATATTGACTTCACATCCTTCTTTTTCCAGAAATTCCTGCAAGCCATTATTGCCAAGTGGAGAGAACTTCACAAAAATTTCTCCAACAACACCAACTTTAACTTTCTTTCCTGATTTTCGTTCAATTTTTTTTGCATCGTTAGCAATTTTCACAAAATTCTTTTTCATCGTATGAATAGAGTAGTTTTTATTTTCATGCATCCATACACCAATTTCATGGATCCATTGATTACACCATGCTTCAGTTTGTCCTGGATGTACTTCATATGGAATGATCTGGTTTCTTAATGCGGCAATTTCATCTCCATAGAATGCACACGCAATTAGTTTTCTGACTAAAGTTAATGTTAGTGGTAAAGAAGAAGATGATTCTAAGCCTGTTGGATTGATAGAAGCAACAGGAATATAGCCATATCCAGCTTTTACCAAAGCTTTTCTTAACAGTTTGATGTAATTGGATGCTCTGCATCCGCCACCAGACTGAGAAATCAGTAATGCGGTATGATGGAGATCATATTTACCACTGTTTAATGCATCAATGAATTGACCAATGATGAGAAGTGCAGGGTAGCATGTATCGTTATGTACATATTTCAAACCTAGCTGTGCAACTTCACTGCCACTGTTATTGAGTACTTCACAATGAATACCTTCAGAGTCCATTGCTTTTTGAATGCATTGAAACTGTAATGGTGCCATATTTGGGAAAAGGATCGTATAATCCTTTAACATATCTTTTGTGAAATTTGGAGTTAAATATTCCATGGATTTATACCTCCTCTTCTCTTTCCTTTAATGCCGCAAATAAGGAACGGATACGAATGTTGACCGCACCTAGATTTGTAATCTCATCGATTTTTAACTGTGTATAGAGTTTGTTTCCTTCGTGCAGAATTTCACGCGTTTCATCAGTTGTAATTGCATCTAAGCCACACCCAAAGGATACAAGCTGTACAAGATTCATATCATTCTGTGTCGTGCAGTATTTTGCTGCAGCGTACAGTCTAGCGTGATATGTCCATTGATTTAATACATTTGTATGAAATGGTTTGATCAAATCAGAAATAGAATCCTCTGTAATCACACAGGCATTCTGTTTTATGATCAGCTTATCAATACCATGATTGACTTCAGGATCAATGTGATATGGTCTGCCTGCCAGGACAATAATTCTCTTTCCTTGCTTTCTTGCTTCTTTGATCATTTCTTTTGCTTTGTTTCTTGTATCCATCATATGTGCTTCATATTCTGCATATGCCAGTTTGATTGCATTAGAAATCAGTTTTTTATCATTGATATGGAATGTTTCTTTCACGTAAGAAATAAATTTCTTTTCAAATGTTTTTCGATTGGAAATATCAATGAATGGATCTAAGAATGTTGTATGTTTGAGAACAAGCATATTATCTTTGAGTGTTTCTGGATAGTATGCAACGATTGGACAGTTATAGTGATTCTCTCCTTTATGTTCATCTACGTTATATGACAAACATGGATAGAAGATATAATCCACATTCTGCTGTATGAGCCATTCCATATGTCCATGTGTCAGTTTAGCTGGATAGCATGCGGTGTCACTTGGAATTGTACCTTGTCCACTTTGGTACATTGCACGTGTACTGAAAGGGGAGACAACTACTGAATAGCCCAATGATGAAAATAATGTATGCCAGAATGGCAGTAATTCATACATGTTCAGTACCATTGGGATACCAATCGTTCCTCTTGTGCCATTTGTCTTTTTGTTTCTATATGCATCTAATGCTTTTAACTTATACGCATACAGGTTGAAACAATCATCACTTGCTTTTCCAGTGACTGGTTTTTCGCATCTGTTGCCAGAAATAAATTTTTTCCCATCATGGAACGTATTGATTGTCAATTGACAATGATTTCCACAGCCTTGACATTGAATCGACTGTGTCTTGATAGTAAAGGCTTCTAATTGTTCTTTGGATAACATACTGGAAAGGGTACCTTGCTTTGTATGCGCCTTGCCATACAGCGCAGCACCATATGCACCCATGAGCCCTGCAATATCTGGACGAATGACATCAACACCCATTTCTAATTCAAATGCACGTAATACTGCTTCATTATAGAATGTCCCACCTTGTACAACAATATTTTTTCCTAACTGTTCTGGTGAAGAACAGCGAATGACTTTATATAAGGCATTTTTTACAACAGAAATTGCTAGACCAGCAGAAATACAGTCAACAGTAGCGCCATCTTTCTGTGCCTGTTTGACAGAAGAATTCATAAATACTGTACAGCGGGATCCTAGATCGACTGGATTTTTGGCGAAGAGTGCCATCTTTGCAAAGTCTTCTACTTTATAGCCTAAAGCCTGTGCGAATGTCTGCAGAAAAGAACCACATCCACTTGAACAAGCTTCATTTAAGAAAATATCTGAAATCGCACCATCTTCAATCTTGAAACACTTCATATCCTGTCCGCCAATATCGATAATAAAATCTACGTCTGGACGGAAATGTTTGGCAGCAGTAAAGTGCGCAACGGTTTCTACAAGTCCAAAATCACAATGTAAAGCATGCTTCATGAGCTCTTCCCCATAGCCAGTTGCAGTTAAAGAAGCAACTTTCATATTTGGATGTTGTGCATATAGTTTTTGTAATGTTTGAATAACGAGTGGCAATGGCTGACCATCATTAGAACGATAATCAGTAAATAATAGATTTGCATCATCATCAATCACCGCAATCTTGATCGTTGTAGAACCGGAATCAATTCCAATGTGTACGGGACCTGTCTGATCCGTAAAAGGAATTCTGCCAACAGATGCTTTTGCATGACGGTTTCTAAATTTCCAGTATGCATCACGATCTTTAAATAATGGCGGCAGGGATGCAAATTCTTGTGTATTTGCATATTGATCTAAAGAAGCGATGACTTGCGATACATCAAATGCCTGATCTGCGTAATAGGCTGCACCAAGCGCAACGAATAACAATGAATTGTCAGGGCATGTGCCTTGTACATGTAATGTGCGATCAAAGCTGTCCCTTAAACATTTTGAAAATGTTAATGGACCACCAAGATACAGGATATTTCCTCTGATTGGTCTACCTTGTGCTAAACCAGCAATGGTTTGATTGACAACTGCCTGGTAAATGGATGATGCAATATCACTTGCTTTAGCACCTTGGTTAATGAGTGGCTGCACATCACTTTTCGCAAATACACCACATCGAGAAGCAATTGTATACGTTCTTTCTGCTTTTAAAGCTTCCTGATCCATTTCATTTGGCGTAAGTTTTAACAGTGTTGCCATCTGATCAATAAATGCACCTGTACCGCCTGCACAGGATCCATTCATACGAACTTCGACACCATTTGTTAAAAAGAGAATCTTTGCATCTTCTCCGCCAAGTTCAATAATGACATCTGTGTCAGGTTCACATCGTTTTGCGGCAACTCTTTCCGCATAGACTTCCTGTACAAAAGGGACAGCGCAAGAATCTGCCAATCCCATTCCTGCACTTCCTGATATCGCAAGAATTGTCTTTTCATTATGCAGGAATTCATCATTGATCTTTGTTAAAAGTGCTTTGGTTTTTTCAATGATGTGGCTATAGTGTCGATCGTAAGAAGAATATAATATTTGATCATTTTCATCTAGAACAACACATTTGATAGTCGTAGAACCGATATCTAATCCAACTCTCATGACATTCCTCCTGTTAAAAAACGTACCTATTTTAATGAAGATACTTTCTTTTATCAACGGAAATGTTTCTGAAATTTGACATTCAAAGTACATTGTATTTATGAAAATAAGATGAAATATACATTGAAGACTGCTATCATAGATGCATTAGAAAGAAGAGGAATACGCTATGAGGGCACCTTACCGTTATGACTATGTAGGAAGTTTTTTAAGACCAGAAGCTTTGAAAGAAGCTAGAAGCAAATTTGAAAATGGAATCATTGATGCTGCTGCTTTAAAAAAAGTTGAAGATGCATGTATTACAGATCTTGTGAAGAAGCAGAAACAGGCAGGCTATCATTTTATTACAGATGGAGAATTCAGAAGAACATGGTGGCATATGGATTTTTTCTGGGGACTTAATGGAATTGAAAAAGTTGATACAAAAGATGGTTTACATTTCCATGGAGAAACAACAAGGAATCAAAGTGCAAAGATCGTTTCTAAGATTTCCGGAACAAATCATCCTTTTGTTGAAGACTTCAAATTTGTAAAACAGTTTGAAGAAGAAGGTATTGAAGTAAAGCAGACAATCCCTGCACCTACACAATTACTTGCACAGCTAAGACTTCCTGAATTCAAAGCTGAAAATGATGCGGTATATCCAGACCAGGATGATCTGAAAAATGATATTGTCAAAGCGTATGGTGAAGTCATTGATGAATTATATGAAGCTGGATGTAGAAATCTACAGTTAGATGACTGTACATGGACATTATATGCTGATCCTGATATGTGGAAAACATTTGGTTTAACAGAAGAAAAACTGAAAGCAATCTGTGAAGAAGGTGTTGCTTTAAATAATGCTGTTCTTGCATACAAGAAAGAGGATATGGTTATCAATACACATGTATGTCGTGGAAATTTCCATTCTACATATGCAAATGTTGGACCATATGATCCAGTTGCTCCATACTTATTCGCAAAAGAAAATGTGGATGCATTCTATCTGGAATATGACAGTGATAGAGCAGGTGGTTTTGAACCATTGAAGTTTGTTCCTGACAATAAGAAAGTTGTTTTAGGCTTGATTACTAGTAAAACAGGGGAATTAGAAGATGCTGATGCAATGATTCGTCGTATTCATCAGGCTGCACTCTATCATCCATTAGAGAATCTGTGTTTATCTCCACAATGTGGATTTGCTTCTACAGAAGAAGGAAATAAATTAACAGAACAAGAGCAGTGGGCTAAACTTGCATTGATCAAGGAAATTGCTGAGAAAGTATGGAAGGATTGTTGAAATGAATCGTACAGAAAGAAATCATCTTTTGAAAGAATGGATCTTTAAAAGATCTGCCTATAGTATGGCACTGGCAATCATTGATATTGATAAGCAGACCGTTGCTCCAGGTGGTGGAAATGCATATCGTGATGAAAGATCTGCTTTTTTAACTGGGGAATTGTTTTCTATTGAAACGGATGAAAGTATGCTTCCTGTTTTAGAAGAAATGCAGAATGATGAAGAGGAAGAGCCATATTTAAGAAGAGCTGCCTATCTTTATCAAAAGGAAATGCGTAAAACACTTTGTATTCCCAAAGATGAATTTGTTGCTTTAGAAGAATTGAAGAGTGTATCTTATACAAAATGGCTGGAAGCAAAAAGAAATAATGATTATACGATCTTTGAACCATATTTGAAGAAAATCATTGAAGCAAAAAAGAAAGTTTATGCTTATAGAAATGATACAAAAGATCTGTATGATCAAATGCTGGATGATTTTGAACCAGGTATGAACCAGGAAAAGTATGATGTATTCTTTAATGCATTAAAAGAAAAACTTGTTCCTTTGATTCAAAAGGTAACAGAAGCAAAACAGATTGATGATCATTTCTTATTTGAAGAATATCCTGTAGAAGAGCAGAAGAAGTTCATGGATCATCTTTTACAATATCTTCACTTTGATCCACAATGGGGATACCAGAATGAAACAGAACATCCATTTACATCATGGACTTGTGAAAATGACTGTCGTACAACAACGAAATATCTTGTAGATAATGTGATGTCTGCAATCTTTTCTACTGTACATGAAGTAGGACATGCTTACTATGAACATGATTGTGATCCTAGATTTGATGGAATGATTCTTTCTGATGGTATTTCTAGTGGGATGCATGAATCACAAAGCAGACTTTGTGAAAATTATTTAGGAAGAAGAAAGTCTTTCTGGGAATATAATTATCCATATCTTCAAAAACAGTTTCCACAGCAGCTGAAAGATATTTCTTTAGACACATTTATGAAAGCAGTGAATGTCTCTAGACCATCTCTAGTTCGTACAGAAGCTGATGAATTGACATATCCAATGCATATTCTTGTGCGCTATGAAATTGAAAAGGGTCTGTTTAATGGTTCAATCAGTGTAGAAGGACTGGATCAAACATGGGCAGATATGTATGAGAAGTATTTAGGTGTGCGACCTGTGAATGCAAGTGAAGGTATTTTACAGGATGTACACTGGTCCTGTGGAGAATTTGGATATTTTCCAACCTATGCACTAGGTTCTGCATTTGCTGCACAGTTTGTTAAGAAAATGCAGGAAGAAATTGCCGTAGATGACTTGTTAAGTAATAATCACTATGATACAGTCATAGAATGGTTGAAGAAGAATATTCATCAATATGGCTGCATGTATGATGCGGATGAAATCATGCAGAAGGCAACAGGTGCATCTTTTGATGTGAATGTGTATATTGAATATTTAACAAGGAAATATACGGAGTTGTACGATTTATGAAGGAACTAGTTGAAAGAATTAAAGCGGATGGGCAGATATTAGATGGAAATATCCTGAAAGTAGATGGATTTTTAAACCATCAGATTGATATTCATTTAATGAAGCAGATTGGGCAGGAATTCTATCGCTTATATAAAGATGAAAATATCACGAAGATATTAACAATTGAAGCAAGTGGCATCGCAATTGCATCCTTTGTTGCAGATGCATTTGATGTTCCGCTCTTATTTGCGAAAAAGTCACAGTCTACAAATCTTGGATCGGATGTATATACATCCAAAGTGTATTCTTATACACATAATCGTGAATATACAATTACAGTATCTAAGAAATATATGCATGAAAATGACCGTTTCTTGATTATTGATGACTTTATGGCAAATGGATTAGCAATGCAGGGATTGATTGATGTTGTAAAACAGGCAAATGCAGAAGTTGCAGGTGTTGGTATCTGTATTGAAAAGAGCTACCAGGATGGTGGTAAACTGACACGCAGCAAAGGAATTCGTGTTGAATCATTGGCAAAGATCAAATCCATGGAAAATGGCGTAATTGAATTTGAAGAAGAGTAACCAGATGAAAATCATCTGGTTATTTTTTTGATTAAATGTATATTTCATGAAAAAACTATTGATGTATAGTGTTAGTTCCACTAAACTAACTATGTGTTAGATAATACTAACCATAGATGGAGGCAGTATATGTTACCTTTAACATTTGCAGAAATTGGAACAGAAGTAACAATTCAGTTAGTAAAAGGAAAACCTGAAACAAAGAAACATCTGGAAGATCTTGGATTTGTGACAGGTGGAAAGGTTCAAATCGTTTCTAAAAACGGTGGCAATCTGATTGTGAACGTGAAAGAAACAAGACTTGGTCTAGACCAGTCTATGGCTAGTAAGATCATGATCTAGTGGAAAGGGGATACACATGACATTAAAAGAAGCAAAAGTAAAATCCACTGTGAAAGTTGTAAAACTCCATGGCGAAGGAGCAGTGAAAAGAAGAATCATGGATATGGGCATCACAAAGGGTGTTGAAATCTATGTTAGAAAAGTTGCTCCACTAGGAGATCCAGTAGAAGTAACTGTACGAAACTATGAATTATCTCTTCGTAAAGATGATGCACAGTTGATTGAAGTTGAACTTGTAAAGTAAGAAAAGGGGAACGACATGTCAGAAATTAGAATTGCTTTGGCAGGAAATCCAAACTGCGGTAAAACGACATTGTTTAATGCACTAACTGGTTCTAACCAGTATGTTGGTAACTGGCCAGGCGTAACAGTTGAAAAGAAGGAAGGTAAGCTGAAGGGACATGCAGATGTCACAATTCAAGACTTGCCTGGTATTTACTCACTTTCTCCATATACATTGGAAGAAGTTGTATCTAGAAATTATCTTGTTGGTGATAAGCCAGATGTTATCTTAAATATCATTGATGGTACTAACCTTGAAAGAAACCTGTATCTGACAACACAGTTAGCAGAAACAGGAATTCCAATGGTTATTGCCATGAATATGATGGATCTTGTAAAAAAAGCTGGAGATGATATCAATATTGCTGAATTAAGCAAGCGTCTTGGATGCAAGATCGTTGAAATCTCTGCTTTAAAGGGACAGGGAATCAAGAAGGCTGCTGAAGAAGCAATCTTAGCTGCTAAAACAAAGTCTCTTCCAACACCAATGACATATACAAAGGATGTTGAAGGTGCATTAACTTCTATTGAATCTTATGCAGATTTGAATGATGCACAGAAGAGATGGTACGCAGTCAAGCTTTTTGAAAAGGATGAAAAAGTTCTTGAAGATGTAAAGATGTCAAGTGATGTTCAGAATTCGATTGCATCTGTCATCAGCAAAGTTGAAGATAAAGAAGATGATGATTCTGAAGCAATCATTACAAATGAACGTTATGAATATATCGCAGCATTATTAAAAAATGTCTATGTAAAGAAGAATGCTGGAAAGTTATCTATCTCTGATAAGATCGATAAGATCGTAACAAATAGATGGCTTGCACTTCCAATCTTTGCGGCAGTCATGTTCTTTATCTACTGGGTAGCAGTCGCTACACTTGGTACAGTTGTTACTGACTGGACAAATGACGTCTTGTTTGGTGAATGGATCCAGCCTGCAGTACAGGGGCTACTAGAAAGTGCTGGTGCAGCTGATTGGGTCGTATCTCTTGTTGTAGATGGTATTATCGGTGGTATTGCAGCGCCTGTTGGCTTTGCTCCTCAGATGGCAATTGTATTCTTCTTCCTTTCTGTTCTGGAAGATTGTGGATACATGACGCGTGTTGCATTTATCATGGATAGAATCTTTAGAAAGTTTGGTCTTTCTGGTAAATCCTTTATTCCATTTATGATTTCACAGGGTTGTGGTGTTCCAGGTATCATGGCTACACGTACAATTGAAAATGAAAAAGATCGTCGTATGACAATGATTACAACAACAACGATTCCTTGCGGGGCAAAACTTCCAGTCATTGCAATGATTGCAGGTTATCTGCTTGGAGAAGGTACATGGTGGTTTGCTCCAGTGATCTATCTAGCTTCTATTGCACTTGTTATTGTTATGTGTGTTATCTTAAAGAAGACAAAGATGTTCGCTGGTGATCCTTCCCCATTTGTTATGGAACTTCCAGCATATCATATTCCTTCTGTTAAGGGTGTATTGCTTCACGTTTGGGAAAGAGTATGGGCATTCTTGAAGAAGGCTGGTACAATCTTATTCCTATGTTGTGCAGTAATGTGGTTCCTTGGTTCCTTTGGTATCCAGGATGGTACATTTGGACTTGTTGATACTGAATATTGCTTCCTCGCTTCTATTGGTAATGCAATTGCATGGATTTTCAAGCCACTTGGTTTTGGTACATGGCAGGCAGTTGCTTCTAGTTTGTCTGGTTTCGTTGCTAAGGAAGGTATTGTTTCTACAATGGGTGTATTGAGTGGTCTTGGTGAAGTTGAAAAATATGAAATTTCAATGCATCAGCAGTTTGCATCATTCTTCCCAACAAGTATTGCGGCAATTTCTTTCCTTGTATTCAACATTTATGATTCACCATGTTTAGCAGCAATTTCTTCTACAGCGAAGGAAATGAATGATAAGAGATGGTTCTGGTTCTCTATTGCATTCCAGAATATCAACGCATACGCAGTTACATTAATGGTATATCAGTTTGGTGGATTGATCACAGGTGAACTTGCATTCGGAATTGGTACAATTGCGGCAATCGTCGTTCTTTCGGTATATCTCTATCTCTTATTTAGACCAGATCCAAACAAGAGAAAAGCAGTTGTTGAACAAGCTGCGTAGGTTAGGTATATGCAGCGTCGTTGCTTAAGTGAAGCGAAAAAGAAGTATCTTGTAAAAATGGTGGAAATGGATCCTGAAGGAAAAGGGATTCGCTCCATCAAGATTGCAAAGGAATTAGATGTTACCCGCCCTTCTGTACATGCGATGCTGACAAGACTGTCCGATGATGGTTTATTAGTCAAAGAACATTACGGAATCGTATATCTCACACCAGAAGGTTTGTCAACAGGTAAAAAAATCATTGCTTCCTACAACCATAACAGTTAATTCTGTTATGGTTTTTCTGAATTTTGAAAGTTAGTTGAAACTAACAATAAAACGTATTAAATTCATAATTACATAACAGGAGAATTGTATGAAAAACGAAGAATATAAAAAACTTTCCATTGATGAATTTACAAAAGCTGCAGAAAGATATGAAAGTAATCATGCGGGAATTTATGAGATGTGCAAAAAAGATTATCCAGAAATTCTTGAAGAATTAGAAAAAGAACCATTTCAAGATTTACTGGATGCGGGATGTGGCCCAGCACCAATGATTTCTTTATTGTCAGAAAAATATCCTAAACGGCACTATACAGGTTTAGATTTAACACCAGCAATGATTGCACAGGCACAAAAAGAAAAACATACCAAATGCAACGTTTGTTGTAGGGGATTGTGAGAACTTTCCTTTTGAAAGCAATTGTTTTGATGCAATTATCTGTTCGATGAGTTTTCATCATTATCCATCTCCACAGGCATTTTTCAATAGTGTGAAACGATGTCTGCATCCAAATGGAAGGTTGATTTTAAGAGATGTGACCAGTGACAATAAGGCATTGATATGGCTGATGAATACATTAGAAATGCCTCTAGCAAATCTATTTGGTCATGGAGATGTTCGTGTTCCTACAAGAGAATTGATTTCTGAATGTTGTGAAAAATCTGGATTGAAACTCGAAAAATTTGAAATTCGTAAAGGGATGCGATTGCATTGTGTTGTTAGAAAAACAGATAGAAAAGGATGACAGGGAATGAAAGAAAAAGTCAGCGTAACAGGTGTAGCGGAAACAATGATACAGACCTTATATGCAAGGGCAAAAGAAACAAGGAAACCTGACCATAAAATTAGAGATGATATTGCGGTTGAACTTGTGGAAAAGATAGACTATGACTTTTCTAAAGCTGACCAAGATATGGTTATGTATTCTGGTGTTATCGCTAGAACAATAGTATTGGATCAAATGGTTAGACAATATTTAGAGAATCATAAAAACACAATTGTTATCAATATTGCATGTGGACTAGATACAAGGTGTTATCGAATGCAAGGAAAATACTTACGTTGGTACAATGTTGATTTACCAGAAACGATGAACCTAAGAAGCAGGTTTCTGAGTGAAACAGGTCCAGTTTATCAAATTGCAAAATCTGCAATGGATGAAACGTATGTGGATGAGATTACTTTTCACAATGAAGATGTTCTAGTCATTATTGAAGGATTAACAATGTATTTGAAGGAAGATGATGTGAAAAAAATGTTTTCAATTATTGATCAATCCTTTCAAAATGTAACAGTTATGGTAGAAACGATGTCTCCATTTGTTGTGAAACACGTAAAGGAAAAATCGATTGCAGGTAGCAATGCAAAATTCACCTGGTGCATAAAAAATGGAAAGCAGCTGCAGGATTTATTGTCTGATTTTACATTTCAAAATGAAGTCAGTTTAGTGGAAGGAATGAAAGAATTGCATCCTATGTATCGTGTGATTGGTAAGATTCCAGCTGTGCGAAATATATCAAATAAAATAATAGTTTTGAAAACAACAGAAAGGAATTGAAATAACGTATGGAAGTATTTCTTGGGATATTGATTCCGTTTGCTGGAACAACACTTGGTGCAGCTTGTGTACTCTTTATGAAGAATACGCTTGGTGTATCTATACATCGTGCCCTTGCTGGATTTGCGGCAGGTGTTATGGTAGCTGCATCTATTTGGAGTTTGTTGATTCCATCGATTGAACAATCAGAACATTTAGGAATTTTTTCTTTTCTGCCGGCATTTGTCGGTTTTTGGATTGGTGTTCTGTTTCTGCTTGCATTAGATAATCTGATTCCTCATCTTCATGTAGGAAGTAATGAATCTGAAGGATTAAAAAGTAAACTGAATCGTACAACGATGATGGTGCTGGCAGTGACGTTACATAATATTCCTGAAGGAATGGCAGTGGGTGTTATGTATGCTGGATTTCTTGCGGGAAATACACAAATTACAGCAGCGAGTGCACTTGCCTTATCCATTGGTATAGCAATTCAGAATTTCCCAGAAGGAGCAATTATATCAATGCCGTTGAAAGATGAAGGTGTAAGCAAAGGAAAAGCATTTTTGGGTGGTGTTCTTTCAGGTGTTGTGGAGCCAATTGGTGCAGTATTGACAATATTGATTTCACAGCGAATTATACCGTCGCTGCCGTATCTGTTGAGTTTTGCTGCCGGGGCAATGTTGTATGTAGTTGTTGAAGAATTGATACCTGAAATGTCACAAGGAAAACATTCTAATATTGGTGCAGTTTTCTTTGCGGTTGGGTTTAGTTTAATGATGGTTGTAGCACTTGGCTGATGATAGATGAAAGGAATCTACAACATTTTGAAGTATATACAGATGAATCATATGGCTCATACTGGAAATGCAGAAAAGATTCAAAATATGTTTGGCATTTCAATCTGCAAGAAAACATCCAGAGGAATGTTTTAAATGCGTTTGAAATATGAAAAAGAGGTAAAAGCTAGAGAACAGGCAGTCGGCTGGAGAATTTAGATATTTTTTTGGAAGCATCTCATCACAAAAATAAAGGCTATATTAGCAAAATGGTGAATTCAAGAAATAGAATAAATGAAAAGATCATCTTTCTTCATGTCAGCAATACGGAAGAAATCTGTGATCTGATGCATTCTTTTCTTGA